>NZ_JAHLQZ010000007.1:0-62807 GCF_018919505.1 Citrobacter sp. S55_ASV_140 | reverse complement strand
TGTTCTGGCAGGTGTTCTGCCCGGCAACGCTGTTTCTGATTCTCTTCCAGTTTGCCGCCTTTGTGGGCGTCTATGAGAGCAAATCAGGCATGGTGGGCGTAATGCCCTTTAACACCGGCACGTTAATCAATTATCAGGCTATGCTGGCGGGGAATCTGGTTGGGGTACCACTGTGCTATCTTATTATTCGAACGATTCGCAATCCATTGCACCTGAGAGGCTATTTCTCTCAGTTAAAGCAGCAGGTTGACAGCAAAGTTACCAAAACAGAGCTTGCAGTCTGGTCGATTATATTGGCCGCATTTATGTCAATGTTGTGTATGCCGCTAAATGAACAAAGCTCAATATTTAGCACGAATTATACCTTGTCACTGTTACTGCCCGTTATGCTATGGGGCGCAATGCGTTACGGTTATAGATTTATTTCGTTGATATGGTCAGTCGTACTTATTACTGCAATTCATTATTATCAGCGCTATATGCCCTGGTATTCGGGCTATGATACCCAGCTTGCCATTACCTCATCGAGCTATCTGGTTTTCTCCTTTATAGTGAATTTCATTGCCGTACTGGCAACGCGCCAGCGGTTTGTTACCCGACGGAACCATCGTCTGGCATTCTATGATCCAATGGTACATATTCCAAACTTGCGTGCGTTGAATCGGGATTTGAAAAAAGCGCCCTGGTCAGTGCTCTGCTTTTTGCGCGTGCCCGGCATGGAACTGCTGGTGAAAAATTACGGCATTATGCTGCGTATCCAGTACAAGCAAAAGCTCGCTCAGTGGATAACACCTCTGTTAGAACCGGATGAGCATGTCTATCAATTATCGGGTAATGATCTCGTTTTGCGTTTTAACACAGAGGCTCACCAGGAGCGCATTGAAGCCCTGGACAGGCATATTAAGCAATTCCGCTTTATCTGGGATGGCATGCCTTTACAGCCGCAGGTTGGCATCAGCTTTTGCTATGTTCGCGCTCCGGTTAACCACATTTATTTATTGCTCGGTGAGTTAAGCACCATTGCCGAAATATCTCTGGCGACCAATTCTCCAGAAAATATGCAGCGACGCGGCGTGATGCACTTGCAACGTGACCTGAAAGATAAGGTTGCGATGATGAACCGTCTGCAGCAGGCGCTGGAGCACAATCGCTTTTTCCTGATGGCGCAGCCGATCGCTGGCGTGCGTGGCGATGTCTATCATGAAATTCTGCTGCGACTTCATGGGGATGATGGTGAAACTATCGCTCCGGATAATTTCTTGCCGGTAGCGCACGAGTTTGGTTTGTCATCCAGCATCGACATGTGGGTGATTGAAAACACGCTGAAATTTATGGCGCGGAATCGGGAACAAATGCCTGCCCGTCGGTTTGCTATTAACTTATCACCTACATCGGTATGCCGTGCCCGGCTTCCGCATGACATCAATCAGTTACTGACGAAATACAAAGTTGAAGCCTGGCAACTCATCTTTGAGGTGACGGAAAGCAATGCCTTAACCAATGCGGAACAGGCACAGGCGACGTTACTACAGCTGCAATCTTTGGGCTGTCAGATTGCGATTGATGATTTTGGCACCGGATATGCCAGCTATGCACGACTGAAAAATGTGAATGCCGATATCCTGAAAATTGACGGCAGTTTTATTCGTAATATCGTTTCGAACAGCCTCGATTACCAAATCGTGGCCTCCATTTGTCATCTGGCGCGGATGAAAAGAATGCTGGTGGTTGCGGAGTATGTCGAAAGCGAAGAAATACGCAGCGCGGTGATTTCGCTGGGAATTGATTACCTGCAGGGGTATTTGATTGGCAAACCGTTGCCGCTGCGCGAAACGCTGGAAGAGCAGGTGCCAGACGAGCCGGCACCTGTTAAGAGCTTATGCTGCGATATCGGGTGAGCTTTCTTCTTCAATTTTGAGACGCCAGCCGGTTACCGCTTCCCAGTATTGCTGCTCTTTTTCCAGATCGAGCAGTACCAGCGCATTTTGGCTGAACCAGTCATGTGGGAAGCGTAAGGTCCAGTGGTTGTCTTCGGTTAGCAGGGTCAGGGTCGGCGGCGTGGTTGTCGCCTGACGCTGATTATTCAGTAATACCCCCAGACGCAATAGCTGGATTAACGGCAGAAACTGTTTTTTCTTAAACAGCGTAAAGCGGGGTAAATCATCAAGTTTCACCGCTTTACGATGGTAACGAACTAATGTTGCCATCATCAGTTGCTGTTCCTGATTGAATCCCGGTAAATCGCTATTTTGTAGAATGTAAGCAGAATGGCGATGCAGGCCGCTATGGTTAATATTCAGCCCAACCTCATGCAGCATCGCAGCCCAGCGCAGTAACGCTTCCAACTGGGGATTGGCCAGTTTTGGCTGCTGAATATGCCACTGGTCATACATCTGCATGGTGGTTTCCAGCACACGCCGGGCTTGCTCACTGTCAATGTTGTACTGATTCGCCAGGCTGCTGGCGGTGCGGCTACGTACATCCTGATGGCGAAAACGGCCTTCCATCTCATACAACACGCCTTCACGTAGCGCGCCATCGGACAGCCGAAGCTCGCGAATCGCCAGCGCATCAAAAACGCCGCACAAAATAGCAAGCCCAGGTACAAACACCGCTTTTCGTTCTTCTGACAGTCCCGGCAAACTGAGCGCATCGAATGACGCGTGCTTCAGCACTTCAGCGGTCAGTTTTTCCAGACGTTCGGGGGTGATAAAACCATCTTTCTCCCCCATCTCCAGCAGCACTTCGTGTGCCGCTTTAATGGTACCCGACGCGCCCAGCGCAACGTTCCAGCCCTGAATACGAAACTGCCAGGTTAGCGTTTCAAGTTTTTGCGCTGCCGCCATGCGGGCGCGCTGGAAGTTTTCCCGACTGATAGCGCCGCCCGGGAAATACATCTGAGCAAAACTAACGCAGCCCATACGGCGGCTTTCGACCAGTTTGGGTTCGAAATCTTCGCCGATCACCAGTTCCGTTGAACCGCCGCCGATATCGATAACCAGCTTGCGGCCTTTTTCCGGCTGGGTGTGTTCAACGCCCATAAAAATCAGACGTGCTTCTTCATTGCCAGAAATAATCTCAATCGGGTAGGGGATAACTTTTTCTGCGCGCTTGAGAAAATCGGTCGCGTTCAGCGCCTGACGTAGAGTATGGGTTCCCACGATACATACGCTCGACGGGGGAAAACCTTGCAGTCGTTCGGCGAAAAGCGACAAACAGCTTAATCCGCGCTCCATTGCTTCTTCGCTCAGCTTGTTGTCTGCGCCGAGCCCATCCGCCAGATGTACGCGTTGTTTCAGTCGTCCGATGATTTGCATTGCACCATCAACCACGCGGGCAATGACCATATGAAAACTGTTTGAACCCAGGTCGACCGCAGCAAATTCCTGCGGTCGTGGTGACTTGTCGTGTATTGGCATATCGTTAGTCAGGTTGCTCGAGTGATTTGATGTAGTCGTAAATCGCCAATTGTGACTGAACCTTACGGCGGTTTCCACGTGGCACGTAGCGATTACTCAGTTCTTTATCGATGAAGCGAGCCTTCACCGTATCGCTAAACAGAATATCAATGATATCCAGCACGCGTTGCTTGAGGCGTGGATCAAGTAGTGGGGTAGCGACTTCGATACGATAGTCGATATTTCTTGTCATCCAGTCAGCCGAGGAGAGATACACCTGCTTATCGCCGCCGTTCTCAAAGATATAAACCCGGTCATGTTCGAGGTAGCGGTCAACAATGCTGATAACGCGAATATTATCGCTGATGCCTTCAAGGTTCGGGATCAGAGAACACATACCGCGAATCAATAAATTGACCGGCACGCCCGAGCCTGAGGCTGCATAGAGACGATCCACCAGACCTTTGTCGACCAGGTTATTCAGTTTTAACGTAATTCCTGAAGGTAACCCTTGCTGTGCGTTAGCGATCTCTTTGTCGATCATGGCGTACAGCAGGCGACGTGAGTTCTGCGGAGAAACCAACAGATAATCAAATGTTACCGGACGATATGGGTTTTCAATGAAGTTGAACACCCGGCGAACTTCGTTAGTAATGCGTGAATCGGCGGTAAGCAATGAGTAATCGGTATAGAGGCGCGCCGTTTTTTCGTTGAAGTTACCGGTCCCGATATGCGCATAGCGCACGACGTCATCGCCTTCTTTACGTGAGATAAGAAACAGCTTGGCGTGAATTTTCAGGCCTGGGGCGGAGAAGATGACGTGAACGCCCGCTTCGGTAAGACGTTTGGCCCAGTGAATGTTGGCTTCTTCATCGAAGCGTGCCTGCAGTTCCACGACGACAGTGACTTTCTTACCGTTATGCGCGGCATGGATCATCGCGTCGATGATGCGCGAGTCTTTTGCCACACGGTAGATGTTGATTTTTATCGCCAGTACGCTTGGGTCGAAGGAGGCCTGACGCAGCAGTTCCAGCACATGTTCAAAGGTGTGATACGGATAATAAAGCAGTACATCACGCTCGCGGATTGCGTCAAATCCGTTACGGAATTTCTCGTTATCGAACCAGATGTGACGCAGACGGGGCAGTGGTTTATTCACCAGGTTAGCTTTGCCAACATTGGGGAAGTTAATAAAGTCTTTGAAGTTATGGTAACGCCCGCCGGGAACGATGGAGTCGTAGCGAGAAATGGTCAGTTTTTCACGCAGCACCTCGACCAGCGCATTAGGCATATCTCGCTGATAAACAAAGCGCACAGGCTCGGCGGTCAGACGCTGTTTCAGGCTGGATGACATCAGCTCCATCAGGCTGGATTCCATCTCGTGCACTAAATCGTATTCCGCGTCGCGGGTCATTTTCATCGAATAGGCGTTCAGCGCATCGTAATCAAAGAACCCTTTGAAAATATCGTCAAGGCAATAACGTAAAATGTTGTCCAACAGGATCATCGGCTTACGACGACGCGGGGTCTCCGGCGGCAAATTCACAAAACGGGGAACCTTGTCAGAAGGGATTTCCAGCAGCGCGTAGCGGATCGTATCACCACGGATAATCTCCACCGCCAGATAGGTATAGTCATCTTTCAGAAACTGGACTAAATCCGTCTCACGGTTAATCAGAATCGGCGTAATGTGCTGGCGAAGATATTGCTTGAAGTAATGGCGTAACCAGCTCTGCTGATTCACCGACAATTGGCGTTCGTTGATTAAGAAAATCTGGTTACGCGCCATTTCCAGCAGTAATTCGTTATACAGGCCGTCAAATTCCTGATCGGCTTTTAATACGCGGGCCTGGATTTTGCCGAGCAGATGGCGGGAGTGAGAGTTTGAACCCTGTTCTTCGCTAATGATGATTCGGCGCTTCAGTTCGGCAAAACGAACCTTGTAAAACTCGTCGAGGTTATTGGAATAGATGCCTAAAAAACGCATCCGTTCGATCAACGGGTTTGATTTATCAGCAGCTTCCTGGAGTACACGTTCGTTAAACGCTAACCAGCTGAGTTCTTTCTCGATATATAGCTTTTCCTGACCCATTACCACTTTTACTCCGTTTCATTCACGGGACACTACCGATTTATTATGGCGAGCATTGCTCTCAGATGTCCAACTGTGCCAGAAAAATATGACAATAAACTGTCTGATAGCAAAGAGAAAGGGGGGAAGAATAGTAGGCCGGATAAGCGAAGCGCCATCAGGCCTACCGGAAGATGTGATTATTCGTCGGCGGCGTAGCCTTGCGGCGGCAGGCAAACGCCGTCCAACCATGCTGCGTTATCGCGCATCTTCAGGCGACCATCGATAAACCAGCTTACCACCAGCGGGTAAATCGCATGTTCCTGGGCCTGAACCCGGGCAGTGACGTCATCTTCGCTGTCGCCTTCAAATACCGGAACCTTGGCCTGGAGAATAACCGGTCCACCGTCCAGTTCATCAGTAACAAAATGGACGGAGGTTCCATGCTCTTCATCGCCGTTATCCAGTACCTGACGGTGCGTGTGCAAACCGGGATACTTCGGCAATAAAGACGGGTGGATATTCAGCAACCGTTCCGAATAGTGAGCAACAAACGCCGGGCTGAGGATGCGCATATAACCGGCCAGCACCACGACATCGGGGCCGTAGGCGTCAATCTCTTGTATCAGTTGGCGGTCAAATGCGTCACGGCTGGCAAACTGAGCGGCCTCCAGCGAATGTGCCGGAATATTCGCTTCTCGTGCACGTTCAAGGCCGAACGCATCGGCCTTGTTACTGAATACTGCCCGTATGGTGCCATTGATTTTTTTCTGTTCGCAGGCGTCGATGATCGCCTGCAAATTGCTTCCGTTACCGGAAATGAGCACCACAATGTTTTTCATTCAATGACCACACGCTGTTCGGAATCAGAGGCTTTGATGATACCGATTTTCCATGCGTTTTCACCTTTCTCGTTGAGCAAAGCGAGGGCGTTGTCAACTTCCGAAGCTGGCAGGGCGATGACCATGCCGACGCCGCAGTTGAAGGTACGGTACATCTCGTGCTGGCTGACGTTACCCGCCGTTTGCAGCCAGGTGAAGACGGCTGGCCACTGCCATGAGGATTCGTCGATCACTGCCTGCGTGTTGTCTGGCAGGACGCGCGGAATATTTTCCCAGAAGCCGCCGCCGGTCAGGTGGGCGATGGCATGCACATCAACCTTCTCGATCAGCTCCAGAATGGATTTTACGTAAATACGGGTCGGGGCCAGTAAGTGATCGGCCAGCGACTTGCCTTCAAGCTCGGTGGTTTCAGGGTCACAACCGCTGACTTCAACGATTTTACGTACCAGGGAGTAGCCGTTGGAGTGCGGGCCGCTGGAGCCGAGCGCAATCAGCACGTCGCCGTCAGCCACTTTTGAACCGTCGATAATCTCGGATTTTTCGACGACGCCAACGCAGAAGCCAGCCACGTCGTAATCTTCGCCGTGGTACATGCCCGGCATTTCAGCCGTTTCACCGCCCACCAGCGCACAGCCTGACTGCAGACAGCCTTCGGCAATACCATTAATGACGCTGGCTGCGGTATCCACATCCAGTTTGCCAGTCGCATAGTAGTCGAGGAAAAACAGCGGCTCAGCACCCTGAACCACGAGGTCGTTGACGCACATCGCGACCAGGTCGATGCCAATGGTGTCGTGGCGTTTCAGGTCCATCGCCAGACGCAGTTTTGTGCCTACGCCATCTGTGCCGGAAACCAGTACCGGTTCACGATATTTTTGCGGCAATGCGCACAGCGCACCGAAGCCACCCAGACCACCCATCACTTCCGGGCGACGCGTTTTCTTTACTACGCCTTTGATTCGATCAACCAGAGCATTACCTGCATCAATATCAACACCGGCATCTTTGTAGCTAAGAGAGGTTTTATCGGTCACTGCCTGCTTCCCCACATGTTTACTTGCAGTAAAAGTTAAATTCGGCGCAATTCTAACAGGGAAAGCAAACGTTTGCGAGCCTGCTCTGCATCAAGTTTTATCTGCTGATTTTTTCAGCATTTTACAGTCATTTATCTATTTGTTTGAATCGCGCCACGAAAATGAAACCGGGTACATTCTTGTTCTTGAAACCAGCCAGCCAAATGCGCAGTATCGTACTGAAACCGGTTTCTGTTCTCTGTTACGGACCTCACCGAGAGTGTTTTGAACAGGGCAATAAAGATAGGGGGAAGGTATGTCTGGATTTAAAGCAGATTTCATGTGGGGGGGCGCTGTAGCCGCTCACCAACTGGAAGGTGGCTGGCGGGAAGGTGGAAAGGGAATTAGCGTTGCTGATGTGATGACGGCGGGGGCGCATGGTGTGGCGCGTGAAATTACTGACGGTGTGATCGCCGGTAAAAATTACCCTAACCATGAGGCGATTGATTTTTATCACCGCTATAAAGAGGACATAAAGCTGTTTGCTGAAATGGGCTTTAAATGTTTTCGTACTTCCATTGCGTGGACGCGTATTTTCCCATTAGGCGATGAAGCGCAACCCAATGAAGCCGGCCTGCAGTTTTATGATGATCTGTTCGACGAATGTCTGAAATATGGCATTGAGCCGGTAATTACGCTGTCGCATTTTGAGATGCCTTACCATCTGGTGACGGAATACGGCGGCTGGCGCAATCGTAAACTTATCGATTTCTTTGTCCGTTTTGCCGGGGTGGTTTTCACGCGTTATCAGCACAAAGTGAAGTACTGGATGACGTTTAATGAGATTAACAACCAGGCGAATTATCACGAAGACTTCGCCCCTTTTACTAATTCTGGTCTGAAGTACCAGCCTGGTGAAGATCGCGAGCCGGTCATGTACCAGGCTGCGCACTATGAACTGGTGGCAAGCGCGCTGGCGGTGAAGACCGCGCGTGAAATTAACCCCGCGTTGCAGGTAGGGTGCATGATTGCCATGTGTCCAATCTACCCGCTGACCTGCGCGCCAGACGATATGATGATGGCGATGAACGCCATGCACCGTCGTTACTGGTTTACCGACGTGCATGTGCGTGGTAGATACCCGCAACATCTTCTCAACTACTTTGCTCGCCGTGGCTTTGAACTCGATATCACCAAGGAAGACCGTCAGGCGCTGGCCCTGGGCTGCGTTGATTACATCGGTTTTAGCTACTATATGTCTTTCGCGACGCAGGCTACGGCGGATAACCCCCAGTTGGATTACGATGAGTCGAAAAGTCTGGTACCTAACCCGTACGTGAAAAAATCGGACTGGGGCTGGCAGATTGATCCGGTCGGTCTGCGCTATTCGCTGAACTGGTTCTGGGATCATTATCAACTGCCGCTATTTATTGTCGAAAATGGATTTGGCGCCATCGACGTGCGCGAGAGCGATGGTACAGTCAACGACCAGTACCGTATCGACTACCTTGCCGCCCACATACGTGAGATGAAAAAAGCGGTGGTGGAAGATGGCGTGGAACTGATGGGATATACCCCGTGGGGGTGTATTGATTTAGTCTCGGCCGGGACGGGGGAGATGAAAAAACGCTACGGGTTTATCTACGTCGATAAAAATAATGACGGTAGTGGGACATTAGCACGCTCGCCCAAGAAATCTTTTTCATGGTATCAAAACGTCATCCAGACTAATGCTGAATATCTTTAAAATTCATAGCATTGATAACAAGCTCCGCCATGAGTACGGGGCTTGTTTTATACTCATCATCCAGACGCAAACGACTTTGGTTGATCCATATCAAGCGGATGCAGTGTTGCGCCAGAGACGAAAAGCGGTATAATCCGGCGATTTTTTTTGTGGTTGCCACTCGTCTGAGGAAAGGAGAAGAGTATGAAGATCGTGGAAGTCAAACACCCACTCGTCAAACACAAGCTGGGACTGATGCGTGAAAACGATATCAGCACTAAACGCTTTCGTGAACTCGCCTCGGAAGTTGGCAGCCTGCTGACTTATGAAGCAACCGCTGATCTGGAAACCGAAAAGGTGACCATTGAGGGCTGGAACGGTCCGGTTGAAGTAGACCAAATCAAAGGTAAAAAAATCACCGTTGTGCCAATCCTGCGTGCCGGTCTGGGCATGATGGAAGGCGTACTGGAAAACGTTCCGAGCGCGCGTATCAGCGTTGTCGGTATGTACCGTAACGAAGAAACGCTGGAGCCGGTTCCGTATTTCCAGAAGCTGGTTTCTAACATCGATGAGCGTATGGCGCTGATCGTAGACCCGATGCTGGCGACCGGCGGTTCCGTTATCGCCACCATCGACCTGCTGAAAAATGCTGGCTGCACCAGCATTAAAGTGCTGGTGCTGGTTGCGGCGCCGGAAGGTATCGCGGCGCTGGAAAAAGCGCACCCGGATGTTGAGCTGTACACGGCCTCCATCGATCAGGGACTGAACGAGCACGGATACATTATTCCGGGGCTTGGCGATGCCGGCGATAAGATTTTTGGTACTAAGTAAACGAATAAGTGAAAAGAAGCCGACTTTAACAGTCGGCTTTTTTTTGAATACAACAACCTAATCGCTAATAACAAACAACACTCAGAGGAAAACACTATGACGCGCCGTGCTATCGGGGTAAGTGAAAGACCGCCGCTTTTACAGACAATCCCGCTTAGTTTGCAGCACCTGTTCGCCATGTTTGGCGCTACGGTACTGGTGCCAGTTCTGTTCCACATCAACCCGGCTACCGTTTTGCTGTTTAACGGCATTGGTACGTTGCTGTATCTCTTTATCTGTAAGGGTAAAATTCCCGCGTATCTCGGTTCCAGCTTTGCGTTTATTTCTCCGGTGCTGCTGCTGCTGCCGTTAGGTTATGAAGTGGCGCTGGGCGGTTTCATTATGTGCGGCGTCCTGTTCTGCCTGGTTTCTTTCATCGTTAAGAAAGCAGGCACCGGCTGGCTGGATGTGATGTTCCCTCCGGCGGCGATGGGCGCAATCGTTGCCGTCATCGGCCTGGAGCTGGCAGGTGTTGCTGCGGGCATGGCGGGATTACTGCCTGCTGAAGGGCAATTACCGGATTCGAAAACCATCATCATCTCGATGGTGACGCTGGCGGTGACGGTATTTGGCTCCGTACTGTTCCGCGGTTTTATGGCGATTATCCCGATTCTGATTGGGGTGCTGGCCGGTTATGCGCTCTCTTTCGTGATGGGCGTTGTGGACACCACGCCGATTGCCCAGGCGCACTGGTTTGCGCTGCCGACTCTCTACACGCCGCGTTTTGAATGGGTTGCCATTCTGACCATCTTGCCTGCTGCGCTGGTGGTTATCGCTGAACACGTCGGACACCTGGTAGTGACGGCAAATATCGTGAAAAAAGATTTGATTCGCGATCCTGGTTTGCATCGTTCTATGTTCGCCAACGGCCTGTCTACGGTCATCTCCGGTTTCTTCGGCTCTACGCCGAACACCACGTATGGCGAAAACATCGGCGTAATGGCGATTACCCGCGTTTACAGTACCTGGGTTATTGGCGGCGCCGCGATTTTTGCCATTCTGCTCTCCTGTGTAGGCAAGCTGGCGGCGGCGATCCAGATCATCCCGCTGCCGGTCATGGGCGGCGTATCGTTGTTACTGTATGGCGTGATTGGTGCTTCCGGTATTCGCGTACTGATCGAATCAAAAGTTGACTACAACAAAGCTCAGAACTTGATCCTGACCTCGGTCATTTTGATCATTGGCGTGAGTGGCGCGAAAGTTCACATTGGCGCCGCAGAGCTGAAAGGCATGGCGCTGGCGACTATCGTCGGTGTCTGCCTGAGCCTGATTTTTAAAGTCATCAGCCTGCTGCGTCCGGAAGAAGTGGTGCTCGACGCAAAAGATGCAGACAGCCCGCAACAGTAAGTCTCTGACCGGGCGGCATCGCTGCCCGGTTCTATCGCGACGCATTTCTGTGTTAAACTCAACGCGATTTTATGAAATCCTGGGTTGAGGTATCTCTGAACACACCGGCACAGCTCTCTTTGCCACTTTATCTTCCTGACGACGAAACGTTTGCAAGTTTCTGGCCGGGGGATAACTCCTCTTTACTGGCTGCACTGCAAAACGTGCTGCGTCAGGAACATAGCGGGTATATTTATCTCTGGTCGCGTGAAGGCGCTGGCCGTAGTCATTTGCTGCATGCAGCCTGTGCGGAACTGTCTTCGCGCGGCGATGCGGTAGGCTACGTGCCGCTCGATAAGCGCACCTGGTTTGTTCCCGAGGTGCTCGACGGTATGGAGCATTTATCACTGGTATGCATCGATAACATCGAATGTGTGGCCGGTGATTCGCTGTGGGAAATGGCGATCTTTGATCTCTACAACCGTATTCTGGAGTCGGGGAAAACGCGTCTGCTGATCACCGGCGATCGCCCGCCAAGGCAGCTCAATCTGGGGTTACCGGATCTCGCCTCGCGCCTGGACTGGGGACAGATCTACAAGCTGCAGCCGCTTTCCGATGAAGATAAGCTGCAGGCGCTGCAATTACGCGCCAGGCTTCGTGGGTTTGAACTGCCGGAAGATGTGGGACGTTTCCTGCTTAAACGTCTGGATCGGGAAATGCGTACGCTGTTTATGACGTTGGATCAGCTTGATCACGCATCGATCACCGCCCAGCGGAAGCTGACCATTCCGTTCGTAAAAGAGATTTTGAAACTGTAAACGCCGCAGCCGAAAAGAGTGCGGCGATTTCTGGTTAACCGACGATTTCCAGTACCTGCTCCGGCGGACGTCCGATCCGCGCCTGGCCTTTGGCAACCACAATGGGGCGCTCCATCAGTTTCGGGTTGTCTACCATGGCCTGAATCAGCGCATCTTCACTCAAATTCTTGTCCGCCAGGTTAAGCGACTTGTAGAGATCTTCTTTCTGGCGCATCAGTTCGCGCGCGCTGGACATGTCCAGCATCTGCAGCAGTTCACGCAAGGTTGCGGCGTCTGCTGGCGTTTCCAGATACAGTACTACTTCCGGGTCCACGCCGTTGGACTTCAGCAATTCCAGCGTTTCGCGGCTCTTGGAACAACGTGGGTTATGGTAGATTTTAATCGCGTCTGGCATGACTTCTCCTTGCATAACAATACTGCCGGATGGCGACGCTACAGCATCGCCATCCGGCAAGAGTTCGATAATTACATCTTCGTATACGGTTTAAAACGTTCTTGCAACTGGCGCAACTGGTCGATACGGGCATCGTATCTGGCCTGCTGCTGGCTTCCCAGTTTGACCTGCGAACTTGCGCTGCTGAGCATCGAAATCGCCTGGTCAAGACGCCCTGCAAGGGCATACCCTTCCGCACGGGCAGCCAGTTCCTGATCGCGGTTACCGAGAGCAGCCTCCGTTTGCGCTAACAAATCCCAGCCGTTAGGGTCATCCTTATAGTTAAACGTATAACGATTCAGGATATTGGCTGCTTCTTTGGCTTGTCCGCCCTGTAAATACGCATTTGCCAGGTTGAGCTGCAGTACCGGGTTGACTCGCAGGTCTCGAGCATTTTTAAGGCGATTAATCGCGTCGCCGGTTTTCTTCTGGCCGAGATCGATATCCGTTGCCAGGTCAAGATACCAGGCATTGTTTGGTTCGGCCGTCAGCAATGGTTGCAGCGCTTTACGCGCCTCGTCGTATTTACTGGCCTCCATTGCCTGCAACGCCCGACCATACTGCGCCGCACGTTGCTCGCGTACGTTGCCTTTCGACCAGCTACTCAGCAAGTCATCGGTCAACTGGTTGCGACCAGAGTTATACATGCCTAAGGTTCGCGCCTTGGCCAGATAAAAATCTTCTGAAGACTGGACGACGACCGGGCGCATCTGGTTGGCGCGGTTACGCGCATCTGCCAGACGGCTTTCTGGCAGGGGGTGGGTCAGCAAAATTTCCGGTGGACGCGAAGAGTAACGGGCCTGATCGAGCAGTTTTTCCAGGAACGTCGGCATGGCCTGGGGATCGAATCCCGAACGTTGCAGTACCTGAATACCGATGCGGTCCGCTTCCTGTTCGTTTTGCTGCGTAAAGCTGATCATTCCCTGGCGCGTACCCGCCAGCGTACCGGTCAGCGCCGCCATACCCGCCTGGGGACTGGCCATCGCCAATAAAATGGATCCTAACGCACCGACCCACGTTAGCGGGGCGCTGCGTTTCTGATCTTCCATCGCTCGCGCCAGGTGACGCTGCGTGACGTGGGAAATTTCGTGCGCCATAACCGATGCCAGTTGGCTTTCGTTATCGGAATAGCGGAACAGTGCGGAGTGCAAAACAACGTTGCCGCCAAAGAAGGCAAAGGCGTTAATTTCATCGTTGTTGATTAAAAAGAAGGTGAAGGGCGTTTTTACCGAGTCGGCGTGTGCAACTAAACGCATCCCCAGACTATTAATATATTGGGTCAGCAACGGATCGTTAATTAACGGCGCGCTGCCCCGCAGCTGGCGTACATAAAAATCGCCCATCTGCATTTCCTGTCCTATGGAAAGGGTACTCCCTGCCGAGGTTCCCATATCAGGCAGGGTGTCCGCGGGGTCGGCAAATGCGGGCGCAACCTGACCGATGGTCAGTGCGGCAATGAGGGTAGCAACCAGGTTTTTTTTCAACTGCCTGAACATAACCTCTGTCCTGTATTCTTTTTTGAGATAGCCATTTGACCAATGCCGTGAAGTATCGTTCACACTCCGCAAGCTTAGGGAGTGTAACTGTGAAACCTGACGATGAACACCCAGGAAAAATGTCTTTTCACTTTGCGTAATCAGCCATAAAAAGCGAAGTCTTTTTTGTGACATTTCGATACAATTCGGGATCGCAATCCCGCTATTGGGTTCATGGAAGGGTTTTATGCTCGAAATGTTGATGCAATGGTATCGCCGCCGCTTTAGCGACCCCGAGGCCATCGCCCTGCTAATTATTCTGGTTGCCGGTTTTGGCATCCTGTTCTTCTTTAGCGGTCTTTTGGCGCCGCTGTTGGTCGCCATTGTGCTGGCGTACCTGCTTGAGTGGCCGACTGTACGGCTGGAACATATCGGCTGTTCACGGCGCTGGGCGACATCAATTGTGCTGGTGGTGTTTGTCGGTATTTTGCTGCTGATGGCGTTTGTGGTGATGCCCGTCGCGTGGCAGCAGGGGATTTACCTGATCCGCGATATGCCCGGTATGCTCAATAAATTATCTGATTTTGCCGCCACTTTACCACGACGTTATCCGGCGCTGATGGATGCGGGCATTATTGATGCGATGGCGGAGAATATGCGCTCGCGGATGCTCACCATGGGCGATTCGGTGGTGAAATATTCGTTAGCCTCTCTGGTCGGATTGCTGACGCTGGCGGTCTATCTGGTGCTTGTCCCGTTGATGGTGTTCTTCCTGATCAAAGATAAGGGTCAGATGCTGAACGCCGTGCGTCGGGTACTGCCGCGTAATCGCGGACTGGCGGGACAGGTATGGAAAGAGATGAATCAGCAAATCACCAACTATATCCGCGGAAAGGTGCTGGAAATGGTGGTGGTCGGCGTGGCGACCTGGCTCGGCTTCCTGCTGTTTGGCCTCAACTATTCTCTGCTATTGGCGGTGCTGGTGGGGTTCTCGGTTTTGATCCCGTATATCGGCGCTTTTGTGGTGACGATTCCGGTCGTCGGAGTGGCGTTGTTCCAGTTCGGGCTTGGCACCGAGTTCTGGAGCTGCTTTGCCGTGTATCTGATAATCCAGGCGCTGGACGGTAATCTGCTGGTCCCGGTACTGTTCTCCGAGGCCGTTAACCTGCACCCGCTGGTGATTATTCTGTCGGTCGTTATTTTTGGCGGGCTGTGGGGATTCTGGGGCGTATTCTTTGCGATTCCTCTGGCGACGCTTATCAAAGCCGTCATGCATGCCTGGCCTGATGGTCAGGCCGTTGACGAACCTTAATCTGCAAACTCCGGCGATGCAATGTCGCCGGAGCTGAACTTGTCTGACCTCTATCCACACTTTCTGAATAATCTCCTCTGGTGTCGTTTTTCTCCGCGTTTGTCTTTAACTTGACCCGCGTGATGTCTTTTCGTCACGCAAGGAATAAGACCAACAGGAGAACAACATGGGTCACAACACACACACGCAGCAAAAGGTGGGATGGGGCGGTTATCTCGCTTTTTTTATTACAATTATTCTTTTTTCCGGCATGTTTGCGAAAAGTACCGAATGGTGGCGGGTATTTGACTTCACCGTCCTTAACGGTGCGTTTGGGAAGGTTAATGCGGCAGGCGATACGGCGATCTCTTTTCGCGGCACGGGTGGCATGGGCGCTAAAGATGGCTTTTTATTCGCACTGGAGCTGGCGCCTTCCGTCATTCTTTCTCTGGGGATTATCTCCGTCACCGAAGGGTTAGGTGGATTGCGCGCCGCACAACAGTTAATGACGCCAGTCCTGCGCCCGTTGCTCGGAATTCCAGGTGTTTGTTCGCTGGCGCTGATCGCGAATTTGCAAAATACCGATGCCGCAGCCGGGATGACGAAAGAAATGGCTGAAGAGGGCATTATCACTGAACAGGAACGTGCCGTTTTTGCCTGCTGGCAAACCAGCGGCAGCGCCTGTATTACCAACTATTTTTCCTCAGGGGCCGCGCTGTTTACGATGGTTACCGTTCCGGTGATTACGCCGCTGGCGGTGATCCTCGTGTTCAAATTTGTGGGGGCTAACCTGCTGCGCTTATGGATTGCGCAGTTGGAAAATCGCCGTACGCAGCAGGAGGCCTGAGATGACAACGCAGGTACGTAAAAACGTCATGGATATGTTTATCGATGGCGCACGGCGGGGGTTTACCATAGCAACAACCAGCCTGTTACCGAACGTGGTGATGGCGTTTGTGATTATCCAGGCGCTGAAAGTAACGGGGCTGCTCGAGATTGTCGGGCGGGTATGTGAGCCCGTGATGGCGTTATGGGGGCTGCCGGGCGAATCTGCCACCGTCCTGCTGGCGGCGGTCATGAGTATGGGAGGCGGCGTCGGTGTTTGCGCCAGCCTGGTTGTTGCCGGTACGCTTTCGGGACATGATGCCACGGTATTATTACCCGCTATCTACCTGATGGGTAATCCGGTGCAAAATGTGGGACGTTGTTTGGGGACTGCGGGGGTCCATCCTCGTTACTATCCGCTTATTATTGCGGTGTGCGTCATTAATGCACTGCTCTCTATTTGGGTCATGCAGGTTATTGCCTGACAAGGAAGGTTATGAACTGTTCAATTCTTAATTTGACATTGTTCCAGCAGGGACATGTGTACGCGCCGGAAGATTTAGGGCGACAGGATATACTGGTATCCGGCAGCAAAATTGTTGCCATCGCGCCGTCGATTTCCCCTGAAGACTTTCCCGGCTGCGAGTGCGTCAATCTGGACGGCGCGATTGTGTGCCCGGGGTTTATCGATCAGCACGTCCATTTGATTGGCGGTGGCGGTGAAGCGGGTCCGCACACCCGCACGCCGGAAGTGCGTTTGTCACGGCTGGTTGAAGCTGGCGTCACTTCGGTGGTGGGATTGCTGGGCACAGATGGTATTACCCGTCATCCGGAGTCGCTGCTGGCGAAAACCCGCGCGCTGGAGTTTGAAGGTATCAGTGCCTGGATGCTGACCGGTGCGTATTCTCTGCCTTCCCCGACTATCACCGGCAGCATCGATCGCGACGTAGCGCTGATCGATAAAGTGATTGGCGTGAAGTGTGCGATTTCGGACCATCGTTCTTCAGCACCAGATACTCAGGCACTGGCGAACATGGCGGCGCAGTCGCGCGTCGGTGGATTGTTAGGGCGCAAACCGGGGATCAGCGTTTTCCATATGGGCGACAGCCCGCGCATGCTGGAACCGTTGTATCAGATCCTTGAAAACTGCGACGTGCCGATAACTAAACTGTTGCCGACTCACGTTAACCGTGCGGAACCCTTGTTCCAGGCGGCACTGGAGTATGCCCGCAAAGGCGGTTTTATCGATATTACCAGCAGCATTGATGAGCCTGTTGATCCGGCCACGGCTATTGCCACGGCGCTGCGCCAAAATGTGCCGCTGTCGCGCATTACCCTGAGCTCGGACGGCAACGGCAGCCAACCGGAATTTGATGAGTCAGGTAATCTCACCGGGATTGGCGTCGCGGGGTTTGAATCACTGGCGGAAACGGTGCGCCAGTTGGTGAAGGTTCATGCTATACCGCTGGAACAGGCGCTGTGTCCGCTGACGCGTACGGTGGCAGAATTTTTAGGGCTGGAGCATAAAGGGCGTCTGGCTGTGGGATGCGATGCGGATATTCTGGTGCTGAACGACGCGCTGGAGGTGAATCACCTGTGGGCGAAGGGAAAAGTGGTAGTCAGAGAGAAAAAAGCCTGCGTCAAAGGGACGTTTGAATAACCGAGGTTGATGCCGGATGGCGGCGTAAACGCCTTATCCGGCCTATAAAGTGTGCAAATTGTAGGCCTGATAAGCAAAGCGCCATCAGGCTTTTTTCAGAAAAACGTGAATCAGGCGTTCTCTTTCAGCCAGTTCATTACCACGTCGTGGTGATTGCTGGTTTTGAAGTTATCAAACACATGCTCAATTTTCCCTTCAGCATCAATCAGGAAGCTGATGCGGTGGATGCCATCGTAGGTTTTGCCCATAAATGACTTCTCACCCCAGACGCCGAACTGCTCGCAAACCTGATGATCTTCGTCGGACAAGAGCGTGAAGTTAAGAACTTCTTTCTCCGCGAATCGGGAAAGTTTTTCCGGTTTATCGGTGCTGATTCCCAGCACTTCAACACCTGCTTTTTTTAACTCATCCATGTTATCGCGTAGGCCGCAGGCCTGTACGGTACAGCCGGGTGTCATGGCTTTCGGGTAAAAATAAACCAGAACACGCTGTCCCTGGAAGTCGGTTAAATTTACTTGTTCTCCGTCTTGATCCGGCAAGCTAAATTTCGGTGCGATATCACCGGCTTTCAGTGGGTTCATTACTTAACTCCATCCTGTTCATCATGCTGTGAGTAATTGACGACGTTAATACTGCCTTGCGCATTGAGTTCTGTACAGAGTGCTTTAAACGCATCTTCAATATTTGCCGCGTCATGTGACGCAGGACTATGTGCGGTAATTTGAATAAACAGCTGCGCCGTCTTTCCATTCTCAGCCGGTTGCGTGCGTGAAACCAGTTCCGCAATATTCATTTGGTGGCTATCAAACAGGGCGGTAAAGCGTTCAATCAAATGTGGAGAATCGGGGACATCGACCTGCACCCATACCGTGGCGGGCATTGCTGGGCGGGGACGCGCAGTCGTGCGCTTCATGACAATCAATAAATCCAGCTCAGCGCCTTTCAACGGCAAGGTTGATTCAATCAGGGTGATGGCATTCCAGGTGCCTGACAGCAGCATGATAAATGTGAATTCGTCACCCAGCATCGCCAGTCGGCTGTCTTCGATATTACAGCCGCAACTGCTGACATGACGCGTGATGGTGTTCACAATTCCTGGGCGGTCGGCACCCAGCGCAGTAATGACCAGATAGTGTTGCGATGACGATGTCAAACCTGTTCTTCCTTTGAGCGGTGAGGTAATCATAAGGAAAGCATAAAAAAAACATGCATACAACAATCAGAACGGCTCTGGTCGCTTGCTTTTATTGTCGTACCAAACGTACCATTGAGACACTTGTTTGCACAGAGGATGGCCCATGTTCACGGGAAGTATTGTCGCGCTTGTTACGCCGATGGATGAGAAAGGTAAAGTCTGCCGGTCGAGCCTGAAAAAACTGATTGATTATCATGTCGCCAGCGGCACCTCGGCGATCGTTTCGGTTGGCACCACCGGTGAGTCTGCCACCCTGAGTCATGATGAACATGGCGATGTGGTGATGATGACGCTGGAGCTGGCCGACGGGCGTATTCCGGTTATTGCCGGAACGGGCGCCAATGCGACCGCAGAAGCCATTAGTCTGACGCAGCGTTTCAACGATAGCGGTGTTGTCGGCTGTCTGACGGTGACGCCGTATTACAACCGCCCAACCCAGGAAGGTTTGTTCCAGCATTTCAAAGCCATCGCTGAACATACTGACCTGCCGCAAATTCTGTATAATGTGCCGTCCCGTACTGGCTGCGATATGCTGCCAGAAACCGTTGGCCGTCTGGCGAAAGTAAAAAATATTATCGCTATTAAAGAGGCCACGGGGAACTTAAGTCGCGTTCACCAGATCAAAGAGCTGGTTTCAGACGACTTCATTCTGCTCAGCGGTGATGACGCGACCGGACTGGATTTTATGCAGCTCGGTGGTCATGGCGTGATTTCCGTAACGTCTAACGTTGCGGCGCGTGACATGGCTGAAATGTGCAAACTGGCGGCTGCAGGGCATTTTGCCGAGGCGCGGGTAATTAACCAGCGTCTGATGCCGTTACACAACAAACTTTTTGTCGAACCCAATCCTATCCCAGTGAAATGGGCATGTAAGGAGTTGGGACTTGTGGCGACCGATACGCTGCGTCTGCCGATGACGCCAATCACGGACAATGCTCGTGAAATCGTCAAGGCGGCGCTTAAGCATGCCGGTTTGCTGTAAAGTTTAGGGAGATTTGATGGCTTACTCAGTACAAAAGTCGCGCCTGGCCAAGGTTGCGGGTGTTTCGCTTGTTATGTTGCTCGCGGCCTGTAGTTCTGACTCGCGCTATAAGCGCCAGGTGAGCGGTGATGAATCCTATCTGGAGGCCGCACCGCTTGCTGAGCTTCATGCGCCAGCTGGGATGATTCTGCCGGTTATGTCAGGTGATTATAATATCCCGGTAACCAACGGTAGCGGTGCCGTGGGTAAAGCGCTGGATATTCGCCCACCGGCCCAGCCGTTAGCGTTAGTCACTGGCGCTCGTACCCAGATCGCAGGTGATACGTCGACATTACTGGTGGAAAATGGTCGTGGCAACACGCTGTGGCCACAGGTCGTTAGCGTCATTCAGTCTAAAAACTACACGATCGCTAAGCGTGATGATGCCAGCCAGACGTTGACCACCGACTGGGTTGACTGGAACCGTCTGGATGAAGACGAGCAGTACCGTGGACGTTATCAAATCTCGGTTAAACCGCAGGGCTATCAGCAAGCGGTAACGGTGAAACTGACTAACCTCGAGCAGGCGGGTAAACCTGTAGCCGATGCGGCATCTATGCAGCGTTACAGCGCTGAGATGATGAACGTCATCTCAGCTGGTCTGGATAAGAACGCCACAGATGCTGCGAATGCCGCGCAGAACCGCTCTGCAGCAACCATGGATGTTCAGAGCGCCGCCGACGACACTGGTTTACCAATGCTGGTGGTGCGTGGACCGTTCAACGTGGTGTGGCAGCGTCTGCCGGCAGCGCTTGAGAAAGTGGGCATGAAAGTGACCGACAGCACCCGTTCTCAGGGCAGCATCGCCGTGACCTACAAACCACTGTCTGATAGCAGCTGGCAGGAACTGGGCGCAAGCGATCCAGGTTTAGTGTCTGGCGACTATAAACTGCAGGTCGGTGATTTAGATAACCGCAGTAGTATGCAGTTTATCGATCCGAAGGGGCATACCCTGACGCAAAGCCAGAACGACGCGCTGGTCGCCGTCTTCCAGGCAGCGTTCAGTAAGTAAAAATGAAGGGCTGGATAACTCCAGCCCTTTTTTTCTGATATGATACGCAAACGTGTGCGTCGGCAGAAAAACGCAATATTTATCGTTAATTCACACCCAGGAGTAATAAAGATGCAAAAGCAAGCTGAGTTGTATCGTGGTAAAGCGAAGACCGTATACAGCACGGAAAACCCGGACCTGTTGGTGCTCGAATTCCGCAATGATACGTCAGCAGGGGATGGCGCGCGCATTGAACAGTTTGACCGTAAAGGCATGGTGAATAATAAGTTCAACCATTTCATTATGACTAAACTGCAAGAAGCGGGCATTCCTACCCAGATGGAGCGACTGCTTTCCGATACCGAATGTCTGGTGAAAAAACTGGAGATGGTACCGGTTGAATGTGTGGTGCGTAACCGCGCGGCGGGCTCACTGGTTAAGCGTTTAGGCGTTGAGGAAGGTATTGAACTGAATCCGCCGCTGTTTGATCTGTTCCTGAAAAACGATGCTATGCACGATCCAATGATTAACGATTCCTATTGCGAAACTTTTGGTTGGGTGAGCAAAGAGAATCTGGCGCGTATGAAAGAGCTGACCTACAAAGCGAACGACGTGCTGAAAAAGATGTTCGATGATGCGGGCCTGATTCTGGTCGATTTCAAACTTGAGTTTGGCTTGTATAAAGGTGAAGTGGTGCTGGGTGATGAATTCTCACCGGACGGTAGCCGTCTGTGGGACAAAGAAACGCTGGATAAAATGGACAAAGATCGCTTCCGCCAGAGCCTGGGCGGTCTGATCGAAGCCTATGAAGCCGTCGCGCATCGCCTGGGTGTCAAGTTAGACTAATTCCCCTTTGAGCCGGCGATCGCTCACCGGCTCATCAATCTCGCCGATTTTGATTACTGTTTCTTATGGTAATCCTGTTCCGAACCGCCTACGATCATCATCATAATGAATAAAAAGTTGAGGTGATTATGCGTTGGCAAGGGCGTCGTGAAAGTGACAATGTAGAAGACAGACGAAACAGCTCTGGCGGCCCTTCTATGGGCGGGCCTGGTTTTCGTTTGCCCAGTGGTAAAGGCGGCATCATCCTGCTGATAGTGGTGCTGGTCGCAGGTTATTATGGCGTGGATCTCACCGGATTAATGACCGGTCAACCCGTTTCCCAACAGCAATCATCACACTCCATCAGCCCAAATGATGATGAAGCGGCAAAATTTACCTCGGTGATTCTGGCCACCACGGAGGATACCTGGGGACAGCAGTTTGAAAAAATGGGCCGGACCTATCAACAGCCGAAGCTGGTGATGTATCGGGGCGCTACGCGTACCGGATGCGGCGCAGGCCAGTCCGTGATGGGCCCGTTTTACTGCCCGGCGGATGGCACCGTGTACATCGACCTCTCCTTCTACGACGATATGAAAAACAAGCTGGGCGCCGATGGTGATTTTGCTCAGGGCTATGTTATCGCCCATGAAGTGGGCCACCACGTGCAGAAACTGCTGGGTATTGAACCGAAAGTTCGTCAGATGCAACAGAATGCCTCACAGGCTGAAGTGAACCGTCTTTCCGTGCGTATGGAACTGCAGGCGGATTGCTTTGCCGGCGTCTGGGGCCATAGTATGCAGCAGCAGGGCGTGCTGGAGTCCGGCGATCTGGAAGAGGCGCTGAACGCCGCGCAAGCTATTGGTGACGATCGCTTGCAGCAGCAAGGACAAGGCCGCGTTGTACCGGACAGCTTTACCCACGGAACCTCTGAACAGCGCTTTACCTGGTTCAAACGTGGCTTTGACAGCGGCGATCCGGGGCAGTGCAATACTTTTGGAAAAGGCATTTAAGAGACAGAGGCAGGGATGTCTGATAACACGACGCTGAGGGCGTTAACTGAACAGATGACCCGCGAAGGCATCCGCCGTCTGTTGGTTATCAGCGGCGAGAATAGCTGGCGTCAGGCGCAAGCGTTAGCGCTACGCAACGCGTTACCCGGTGACTGGCTATGGGTAGGGGCGCAAGCCCCTGCTGAACCGAACTGTACGCCGCAGGCGCTGCAAACGTTACTAGGGCGCGAATTCCATCATGCGGTTTTTGACGCCGGGCGGGGATTTGACGCTGCGGCGTTTGCCGCCTTAAGCGGCACGCTGATCGCCGGCAGCTGGCTGGTGTTGCTGACTCCCCCCTGGCATAGCTGGCACACGCATCCTGACGCGGATTCACTGCGCTGGAGTGACTGCGCTGACCCGATTCCAACGCCGCATTTTGTTGAACACGTCAAACGGGTCATTTCCCGTGATGGACAGGCTTTGCACTGGCAGCAGCATCAGCCTGCTACATATCCCCATTTTGCTGCTCGCGCCGACTGGCACGCGGCAACCGGTGAACCTCAGCCTGAACAGGCGCTGATTTTAGCGCAGTTACTGACTATGCCTTCTGGCGTGGTTGTCGTGACGGCGGCGCGTGGTCGGGGAAAATCTGCGCTGGCGGGGCAACTGATTGCACGTATCAACGGGACTGCTATTGTTACCGCGCCAGCCAAAGCGGCAACCGATGTGCTGGCGCAATTTGCCGCAGAACGTTACCGCTTTATGGCCCCGGACGCGTTGTTAAGCAGTTCTGCAACCGCAGACTGGCTTATCGTTGATGAAGCCGCCGCAATCCCCGCGCCGCTACTGCATCAGTTAGTCGCGCGTTTTCCCCGCACGCTATTAACCACCACCGTTCAGGGCTATGAGGGAACCGGCAGAGGCTTCTTGTTGAAATTCTGCGCCCGCTTTCCCCATCTTCGACGTTTTGAGTTACAACAGCCCGTACGCTGGGCGCTGGGATGTCCGCTGGAGAAAATCGTCAGCGATGCGCTGCTGTTTGACGACGAAACGTTTACGCATGCCCCGTCGGGCGATCTCCATTTCAGTGCATTTGGACAACAGTCCTGGCATGACAACCCGGCGCTGCCGGTTGCGGTATATCAACTGCTTTCCGGGGCGCACTATCGCACTTCGCCACTGGATCTGCGGCGAATGATGGACGCGCCTGGCCAGCATTTCCTTCAGGCATCGTGTGCAGACTCGGTGGCGGGCGCCGTCTGGTTGGTGGATGAAGGGGGACTGTCTGCAGAATTAAGCCAGGCCGTTTGGGCAGGATATCGCCGACCACGAGGAAATCTGGTTGCACAGTCACTGGCGGCGCACGGCGGTGATCCGTTGGCGGCAACGCTCATTGGACGGCGGGTAAGCCGAATTGCGGTTCATCCTGCTCGCCAGCGAGAAGGTATCGGGCAGCAGTTGATAATGCAGGCCCGGCGTTACTCCACGCAGTGTGACTATCTGTCCGTCAGTTTTGGGTATACGGTCGAACTCTGGCGTTTCTGGCAGCGCTGTGGTTTTGTTCTGGTGCGAATGGGCAATCACCGCGAAGCCAGCAGCGGGTGCTATACCGCCATGGCGTTACTGCCTATTAGCGAAGCGGGAAAACGCCTCGCCGGGCGCGAACACCTGCGTCTGCGTCGCGATGCGGAGATCCTTACGCAGTGGAACGGTGAGGGCATTCCGCTGGACCCGTTGAAAGAGTCTACGCTTAATGAAGATGACTGGAATGATCTGGCGGGATTTGCCTTCGCCCATCGGCCATTACTGACGTCGCTTGGCTGTCTGACTCGTCTGCTTCAGCACAGCGAGTTACCTCTCCCGGCCTTGCGGGGGCGCTTACAGGCTAAACGCAGCGATGTCGAATTGTGCCAGCAGTTGAAGATCCCCGGGCGTAAAGCACTGCTGGTCGTTCAACGGGCCGAGGCGGCGCAGGCGCTGAAACAGTTGGATGCTGAACGTATACAGCGGCTACAAAATCGCATTATGCAATGGCAAAATTTTCACTAACTTCTTCAATTTACTGACATGGTCATTGCGGTTAAGCGGCGTAGAATGATTCTCATCAGTTAAGGAGATCGCCATGAAACATGACCATTTTGTTGTTCAAAGTCCTGATAAACCCGCTCAACAGCTACTGCTGCTGTTTCATGGCGTCGGCGATAACCCGGTTGCCATGGGCGAAATCGGCTCCTGGTTTGCACCGCTGTTTCCGGATGCGCTCATCGTCAGCATTGGCGGGGCTGAGCCTTATGGTTCTCCTTCCGGACGTCAGTGGTTTTCGGTTCAGGGCGTAACGGAGGAGAACCGGCAGGCGCGTGTTGACGCCATTATGCCGGTCTTTATTGAAACCGTGCGCTACTGGCAAAAACACAGCGGCGTTTCACCTCAGGCTACCGCGCTGATTGGTTTTTCTCAGGGGGCGATTATGTCGCTTGAGAGTATTAAAGCCGAGCCGGGGCTGGCATCGCGGGTCATCGCCTTCAATGGTCGCTACGCCACCTTACCAGAGGTTGCAACCACGGCTACGACGGTACATTTGATTCACGGCGGTGAAGACCGGGTGATTGAGTTATCTCACGCCGTTGCTGCGCAGGAAGCGTTAATTCGCGCCGGTGGAGATGTGACGCTGGATATCGTCGAAAATCTGGGGCACGCCATTGATGAACACAGCATGCAGTTTGCGCTCGATCATCTGCGTTTTACCGTACCGAAACACTACTTTGATGAAGCGCTGAGCGGTGGTAAGCCTCACGATGATGATGTGATTGAGATGATCTGATTGATCACTGTAGGCCGGATAAAACGCGAAGCGTTGCCATCCGGCACTTAATACCCGGTAGCGCTAATGCTTACCGGGCCTACGGAACTTATCGGCCTGGAAATTATTTCTTCGGTTGATCCTTGTTTGGCCAATCGTCGTCGTCGTCCCACTTATCGTTAAAGTCACGATGCGGGGGAAGCTCCGGCTTATTGGCGAGATATTTCTTAGGGTCGACACGCTTGAGATCTTTAATCACGTTCAGCAATACGCCTACCAGAAACACCAACACTAAAATCCACCAGTATTTTGCCAGCCAGTCCATGCTCATTTCCTCTTACAGGAACACTCATCAGGCGACGAGTTGCTCCATGATACGTTGATACATACGGGCCAGCAGTTGCAGGTCGGCGGCATTAACGCATTCATTAATTTTATGAATGGTCGCATTGACCGGCCCAAGCTCTACTACCTGTGCCCCCATGCGGGCAATAAAACGCCCGTCGGATGTCCCGCCTGTAGTCAGTAACTGCGGTTTAATTTCATTATAGTGCTCAATGGCGTTCACTACTGCATCCACCAGTTTACCGCGTGCGGTCAGGAACGGCTGACCGGAGAGCCACCAGTCGACGGTATAACGCAGTTGGTGTTTATCCAGCAGTTCCAGCACCCTGGCTTTAATCATTTCATCGGTTAATTCGGTGCTGAAACGGAAGTTGAACTGAATAAAGAACTCACCCGGGATAACATTGTTGCTGCCGGTTCCTGCCTGAATATTGGCAATCTGCATGCTGGTCGCCGGGAAGAACTCGTTACCCTGATCCCACTCGATCGCCACCAGTTCATTGAGCATAGGTGCTGCGCGGTGTACCGGGTTATCAGCCAGATGCGGGTAGGCTACGTGCCCCTGCACGCCGTGAATGGTCAGGTTGCAGGTCAGTGAACCACGACGACCATTTTTCACCACGTCGCCAACGATTTCCGTGCTGGACGGCTCGCCAACCAGACAATAATCGAGGCGTTCGTTCCGCGCCATGAGCGCTTCAACCACCTTCACGGTGCCATTTTTGGCGCTGGCCTCTTCGTCAGAGGTTATCAGGAATGCCAGGCGGCCCTGATGATTAGGATGTTGGGCGACAAAGCGTTCTGCGGCCACGACCATCGCCGCCAGTGAACCTTTCATATCGGCAGCGCCACGCCCAAACAACATGCCATCGCGAATGGTCGGTTCAAACGGCGGATTAATCCAGCGATCGATATCGCCGGCAGGCACTACGTCAGTGTGACCGGCAAATGCCAGGGTCTCACCTTTACCGCGCCATGCCCAAAAATTCTGCGTGTCACCAAAATCCATTCGCTCAACGGTAAAACCTACCGCGCGCAGGCGTTCAATCATTAACGCCTGGCACCCGGCATCATCCGGGCTCAGAGAAGGACGGCGAATAAGCTGCTGAGTCAGCTCAATAACCGGGCACGACATAGATTACACCTCATTAAAAAACTGCGTATAACTGGAATCACTGAAACCAAGCAGCATAGGCTTACCCGGCGCGCAGAGCAATGGGCGTTTGATAATTGCAGGCATTTCAATCATCAACGCGGCGGCGGCGTCCGCAGTAGTGATTTGGCTACGCGTGGCTTCATCCAGTTTTCGCCAGGTGGTTCCACGCGTATTGAGCAGCGGCTCCCAACCTAATTCGCTGATAAAGGACTGTAATAGCGTGTTGTCCAGGCCGTCGACGCGATAATCATGGAAGCGGTAGTCGATCCCTCGTTCTTCTAACCAGCGTCTGGCTTTTTTAATCGTATCGCAATTCTTAATGCCGTAGAGAGTAATCATCTGAATCCTTATTGATGGAATTTGAATATTTATGCCTATGTTTTGTGAACATGAATAATACATATTGTCATTCAGGCGTTATAGAGAAATATAACATTGTTGAACAAGGGTGAATAATGATTCCTGAAAGTTCCAAAACTATCGTATAAATGAAAATCAGAATTTGCCTGTTTGCATCAGCCTGTTTTTCCATCAGAATTGTCAAAGTAGTAGATGATGTATGAATATTTCAAAATGTTGCAGTAAGTCACATAAAATTTATGGGTTTAGCGCATAGTGATCACATATACCCAAACACGGGAGGATGTAATCACAACCATCGGTTAAATGATCTTCTTTTGATGATGATGATTTCGTAGAATGCTCATAATAATAAGAGAGGTTGTTATGATTGAACGTGAACTGGGGAACTGGAAAGACTTTATCGAAGTCATGCTTCGTAAATAATTTTCTGGAAGAAATTCATATCCTGCAAAGGATAAAAAAAGGCGACTCAACGTAAGTCGCCTTTTTTGTGTCCGATTATTCTGGGCGTGGCTTCAATGGGAAGCGTCGACGGACCAGCACAAAGAACAGGGGAACGAAGTAAATTGCCAGGATTGTGGCTGAAATCATCCCGCCCATTACACCGGTCCCCACCGCATGTTGACCGCCGGAACCTGCGCCATTGCTGATGGCCATCGGCAACACCCCAAAGATGAACGCCAGCGACGTCATCAGAATCGGGCGTAAGCGCTGGCGACAGGCATGCAGCGTGGCATCAAGCAGATCGTGTCCTTTCTCGTTCATCTCATTGGCGAATTCAACAATCAATATCGCGTTCTTCGCTGAGAGTCCGATAACGGTTAATAACCCGACCTGGAAATACACATCGTTTTCCAGACCGCGCATCCAGGTGGCCAGCAGCGCGCCAATAACCCCCAGCGGCACGACCAGCATGACGGAGAAGGGCACCGACCAGCTTTCGTACAGCGCCGCCAGACACAGGAACACCACCAGCAGAGAGATGGCGTACAGGGCGGGGGCCTGAGAACCCGACAGTCGTTCCTGATAAGACATCGCCGTCCATTCCAGGCCAAATCCGGTCGGCAATTGACGGACCAGCGACTCCATCACGTCCATCGCCGTACCGGTACTGACGCCGGGCGCGGCTTCACCGACAATCTCGACGGCAGAATAGCCGTTATAACGCTCCAGGCGCGGTGAGCCGGTTTCCCAGCGCGAGGTGGCAAAGGCCGAGAAAGGCACCATGCCGCCGCTATTATTGCGAACGTACCACAGGTTGATATCGTCCGGGAGCATGCGGTATTTTGCCGCCGCCTGGACGTAGACTTTCTTCACGCGGCCGCGGTCCATAAAGTCGTTAACGTAGCTGGAGCCCCAGGCCGTTTGCAATGTGTCGTTGATGTCGTCAATGGACACGCCCAGCGCCTGGGCTTTGCGCTGATCGATATCAATTTGCAATTGTGGACTGTCGTCGAGTCCGTTATGACGAACGCGGGTGAGGGACGCGTCTTTCCCGGCCAGCTCAATCAGCTTGTCGCGTGCGGCCATTAACGCGTCATGGCCCGCGCCGGCGTGATCCTGCAGTTCCATATCAAAACCAGCCGAACTTCCGAGGCCGCTAATGGCTGGAGGGCTGCTGGCGAAGACGCGAGCCTCTTTAATCTTATTAAACGCTTTGGTCGCGCGTTCGATGATGGCGAAGGAGGTCCCGGTGGTGGTGTCACGCTCATCCCAGTCTTTTAAACGCACGAACATACGCGCCACGTTTTGTCCGTTCCCGCCGGGGCCGGATCCTACCGTGGAAAAGACCGACATGATGTTGTCTTTTTCGTGGGTGAAGTAATACTTCTCTACTTCCTCTACCACTTTCAACGTTTGTTGTTGGGTGGAGCCGCTGGGGAGCTGTATCGAGGTGGTAAACATTCCGCGGTCTTCCAGCGGCAGGAAGGAAGTCGGCAGACGCAGGAACAGAAAGACCATACCGCCGAGCAGCAGAACGTAGATCAGGATCCAGCGCAGGCTGCGATGCAGGATCCGGGCAACGCCTTTTTCGTAGCGTTCGGCATTGCGGTTAAACATGCGGTTAAACCAACCGAAGAAACCGGTCTGCCCGTGTTGTTCGCCTTTATGCAGCGGTTTAAGCAGCGTGGCGCACAGCGCAGGGGTGAGGATCATCGCCACCAGAACGGACAGCACCATCGCGGAAACAATGGTAATCGAGAACTGGCGATAAATAGCCCCGGTAGTGCCGCCGAAGAAGGCCATTGGGATAAACACCGCCGACAGTACCATGGCGATACCGACCAGCGCGCCCTGGATTTGTCCCATCGATTTTCGCGTGGCTTCACGCGGTGAGAGGCCCTCCTCACTCATAATACGCTCGACGTTTTCCACTACCACAATGGCGTCATCCACCAGCAGGCCGATCGCCAGCACCATCGCAAACATGGTTAACGTGTTCACGCTATAGCCAAAGGCGTAGAGCACGGAGAAGGTACCCATCAGCACGACGGGAACGGCGATAGTGGGAATCAGCGTGGCGCGGAAATTTTGCAGGAACAGGTACATGACCAAAAATACCAGCGCGATCGCTTCCAGCAGCGTTTTTACCACGTCGATAATTGAGGCTTTTACGAAGGAGGTGGTTTCATACGCCACCTTATATTCCAGCCCGTGCGGAAAATATTGCGACAGCTCGTTCAGGCGGTTAATAACCAGCGTTGCCGTTGCCATTTCATTGGCGCCGGAGGCCAGCTTCACGCCCAGACCGGAGGCGGGATTACCGTTAAAGCGGCTGAGATAATCATACTTTTCAGCCCCCATTTCGACCGTCGCCACGTCGCCCAGTTTAACTTCCGAACCATCCTGGTTAACGCGCAGAGTAATATCGCGGAATTGATCCGGAGTCTGCAGCAGCGACTGGGCATTAATCGTCGCATTCAGCGCCTGTTTGTCCACTGAAGGCGTGCCGCCAAGTTGCCCGACGGCAATCTGCGCATTCTGTGACTCGATAGCGTCGGTCACATCTTTGGCGGTCATCTGGAAGCTGTTAAGTTTGGCCGGGTCGAGCCAGATACGCATGGAGTATTGTGAACCGTAGGCGTCGATATCCCCCACGCCGTTTATACGACTGAGCGGGTCCTGAATATTACTCGCCACATAATCGGCGATGTCCTGCTTATCCATGGAGCCATCGGTAGAGACGAAGGCGATGGTCAGAATATTGGTATCCCCGGTTTTGCGTACCGTGACCCCTTGATCCTGTACCGCCTGCGGCAGCTTACGCATTGCCGATTGCAGTTGGTTTTGCACCTGCTGTACGGCTTCATCAGGATCGGTCCCGGCGACAAAACTCAGCGTAACCGTCGCCTGGCCTGTCCCGCTGCTCTGTGATGACATATACATCAGATTATCGAGACCGGTCATATTCTGCTCGATGACCTGGGTCACGGTGTTTTCCAGCGTTTGTGCAGATGCACCAGGATAGTTGGCGGTTACCCGCACATTGGGCGGGGCCAGATCGGGATATTGCTCAACGGGTAGCGAAAAAATAGCCAGGGCTCCTGTCAGACACAACAGGATAGCTAACACCCAGGCAAAAATGGGGCGATCGATGAAAAAATTCGCCATTAAAAGGGGACCTCGTGTTTCTGCGTATCGTTATGGGTATGACTTGCTTCACTTTAGCGGCAAGGTACGGGGCAAACGTGGAGAAAAAAAGAAGATAATGTAAATTATCATGCCCGTTTACAGCATACCTTTTGTGCCAGCGCCGTCAGACCTGGATCCAGACCCGACGGCGCTTTGCGGTTCTTTACGTTAGCTTACTGTCGGATTCAGCCGAACGAAAACTGATGCTTACCAGCGTTCCCCCGCCGGAGGGCTGCGAGAAGGTCAACGTGCCGCTCAGTCTTTCCGCTCGTTCACGCATAATATTTAATCCATAGTGCCCGGTGGGCTCATGCGGTTCGCCAATGCCGATGCCGTTATCGCGAATATAAACCGTATGATTGCCATCCGGCGCGGTGACGCAACTGACGGCAATTTCGGTTGCGTTAGCATGCTTAATTGCGTTCAGTACCGCTTCACGAACAATCTGCAGCAGATGCACCTGCATTTGCGCATCCAGCGCCAGCGTAGGCAACCGGCAATCGAGCACCAGTTTAGCTGAGGTCTGATTTTGCAGCGTTTCCAGCATTTCATGCAGGGCGGAGGGTAAATCAGCCTGCTGTAAGGTCAGACGGAAGGTGGTCAGCAGCTCGCGCAGTTGACGATAGGCATCATTCAGCGCCTGAGAGAAATCCGCCATAATACTTTGTGCCGGAGCGTTATCCTCTGGAATCGAGCGCTTCAGCAGCGTGAGCTGAATGCGTAGATAAGAGAGCACCTGCGCCAGCGAGTCGTGCAGTTCACGTGCAATGGTCGCGCGCTCTTCCATTAACAACAGCTGCTGAAAATGTTTTTGCGCCTGGTTGAAGTACAACCCGCGTCCCAGCATAGAAGATACGCTGTTGAGCAGCGGGGTCGAGGCATTGACGTTTGGACTTTGCCAGTGCAGTTCGCCGTAGACGGTTTCCTGCATCGTGACCGGCAGGATTTGCATTGGCAGCTCGGGGCTTTTGCTCCCTTCACTAATCCGCCAGTTATCACCGACGGTAAGCTCCAGGAAATACGCGGCGTCATGTTCGCGGACAATCTGTAAAATATGGCGGAAGCAGTACACATCAATCTGACTGGTATTGAGCGCCTGAGAGCACTGATACAGCACTTCCAGACGGCGATTGGCTTCGTGGAGATCGTGGGTTTTCTCTGCGACCGAGGCTTCCAGTGAACGGTACAGCTTGTGTAATTCACTCGACATCTGGCTAAAGGTCTTGCCCAGCAGCCCCAGTTCGTTGGGTAAACCGGTATCCAGCGGTGGGATATCAAACTGACCGTGCTCAATATGCTGGCTGGCCATTACCAGCTTATTTAGCGGCCGCACCACCTGCTGGCGAATGCGCCGCAGGGTAAAGAAGACGAGCGTGAATATGCCAATCCCGCCTGCCAGCGAAATACCAAAAACCAGCATCACTTTGCGTTCGGCGTAATGTTGCAACGCCAGCACGAAGAGATCGATTTGATCGACATAGTTATTGATATTGGCCTGGTACCATTTTAAATCGCCATCGATCAGACGGGCGTTCATTTCCAGCCAGTTTGCATGCAGTCGTCCATAGCGACTTTTCACCGCTTGCGGTACATACCACGCATTCAGATTTTGTAATGCCGACGAGTTTAGCGCCTGCTGGAAAAGTTGGCGGTGGGCGTTGAGCTGCGGGCTTTGGCTTTGCAGATCGTAACCCAGACGGTAGCTTTGCATGCGCAATGAGCCAGCAACGTTGATGGCTTCAGCATCCCGCAAGCTGCTGGTCAGCGTGAGCAACGCAATACCCGTTGAGAGAATCGACAACAGCACGATGTAGAAAAAAGCCTTGGCCAGGCTGGCCGAGACCGGACGCTTTACCGTCACTTGTGCATCCTCACACAATACACGTCGCGCCTTGATACAGCCCGAACGATACGGTGTATTTGATAAATGTTAATAAAACGCCATGAAACTGGATGGTAACTGAAACACAATTTCATATGCGATGAAATAAATTGATCTGCCACAGGTTCTGGATAAATAGTTGTGCTTCCTGGGCAAATGAACATTGCCGCTTCCTTCCGTGTCGGTTAATAACAACAGTCATATAAAGAATAAGGTTTTTGCAACCAAAAAAGAAGGAAGCCATGAATCGTTTTATTATGGTCAATAGCCAGCAGTGCCTGGGTTGCCATGCCTGTGAGGTCGCTTGCGTCATGGCCCACAATGGCGAGCAGCATGTCCTGAGCCCGCGGCATTTTCAGCCCCGAATTACTGTTATCAAGCATCAGCAACAGCGCAGTGCGGTGACCTGCCACCACTGTGAAGACGCCCCCTGCGCCAGAAGTTGCCCAAACGGGGCAATCAGCCATGATAACGACAGCGTGCAGGTGAACCCGCAAAAGTGTATTGGCTGCAAATCGTGCGTCGTGGCCTGTCCCTTTGGCACGATGCAGATCGTACTCACTCCCGTGGCTAAAGGAAAGGTGAAAGCGACTGCGCATAAATGCGATTTGTGCCAGGGGCGTGAAGAAGGCCCCGCCTGCGTGGAAAACTGTCCGGCACAGGCGTTACAGCTGGTGACGGAAAACGCGCTTACCGGCCTGTCAAAAGCGCGCAGACTGCGTACAGCCAGTCTGGAGAGTCAGCCCTGGCACAGTAGCGCTACCGATTTTGTTCAGGATGCCATCACCAAACGTGAGCAAATGCAGGCGACGCCTGTGCGTGGTGAGCCAGATAAGCTGGCGATTGAAGCCCGAAAAACCAGCTTTGAAGAGATCTATCTGCCGTTTCGCACGGCGCAGGCGGAACGGGAAGCATCCCGCTGCCTGAAATGCGGCGACCACAGTATTTGCGAATGGACCTGCCCACTGCATAACCATATTCCGCAGTGGATAGAACTGGTCAAAGCCGGGAACATCGACGCGGCGGTTGAGCTTTCTCATCAGACCAACTGCCTGCCGGAAGTGACCGGGCGCGTGTGTCCCCAGGACCGGCTCTGCGAAGGGGCATGCACGGTGCGTAACGAGCATGGCGCGGTGACTATCGGTAATATTGAGCGTTATATTTCTGACCGGGCGCTGAGCAAAGGTTGGCGACCGGACTTAAGCCACGTACAGAAAGTGGATAGGCGCGTCGCGATTATCGGCGCGGGTCCGGCAGGCCTGGCCTGTGCGGATGTGTTAGCGCGAAACGGCGTTAGCGCCACCGTATACGATCGCCATCCTGAAATCGGCGGTTTGCTGACGTTTGGCATACCGGCCTTCAAGCTGGACAAAACGCTGCTGGCGCGTCGCCGTGAAATCTTCAGCGCCATGGGCATTCATTTCGAACTTAACTGTGAAGTGGGTAGGGATGTGGCGCTGGCGACGCTGCTGGAAGAGTACGATGCCGTATTTGTGGGCGTGGGGACCTATCGTTCCATGAAGGCGGACCTGCCGAATGAAGACGCGCCGGGCGTTTATGATGCGCTGCCGTTCCTGATTGCCAACACCAAACAGGTGATGGGGCTGGATGAACTGCCTGAAGAACCGTTTATCGATACCGCCGGGCTGAACGTTGTGGTGCTGGGCGGAGGCGATACGGCGATGGACTGCGTGCGTACCGCGCTGCGTCACGGGGCAAGCCAGGTTACCTGCGCCTATCGTCGTGATGAAGCCAACATGCCGGGTTCGAAAAAAGAGGTGAAAAACGCGCGCGAAGAGGGGGCGAACTTTGAGTTTAACGTCCAGCCGGTTGAGCTGGTGTTGAATGCCGATGGACGAGTCAGTGGCGTGCGTTTCTTACGTACCCAGCTTGGCGAGCCGGACGCGAATGGGCGTCGACGCCCGGTGCCGATCGCCGGGAGTGAGTTTGTTATGCCCGCAGACGCGGTGATCATGGCGTTTGGTTTCCACCCGCACGGTATGCCGTGGCTGGAGGCGCATGGCGTTAAGGTCGATAACTGGGGACGCATTGCCGCCAACGTTGAGAGCGCGTACCGTTATCAAACCAGTAACCCGAAAATCTTTGCCGGCGGAGATGCGGTACGCGGTGCGGACCTGGTGGTCACGGCGATGGCTGAAGGGCGGCATGCTGCCCAAGGGATCGTCGACTGGCTGGGCGTAAAATCAGTCAAATCTCACTAGCCGAAGGTCAAGACAAACCCGGTTTCACGGCGTAGTATTATTTCTCACTTCTCGCCGTGGAGCCGGTATGTCGCAAAAAATTACCCTCATCAAAGATAAAGTCCTTTCTGATAACTACTTCATCCTGCGCAATATTACCTATGATCTGACCCGAAGTAACGGTGAGGTGATTCGTCACAAGCGCGAGGTTTACGATCGCGGCAACGGCGCCACAATTCTGCTGTATAACGCGGAGAAGAAAACCGTGGTGCTCATCCGTCAGTTCCGCGTCGCGACCTGGGTCAACGGTAACGAAGACGGCCAACTGATTGAAACCTGCGCCGGACTACTGGATAACGACGAACCAGAAGCGTGTATTCGTAAAGAGGCGATTGAAGAGACCGGCTATGAAGTGGGGGAAGTGCGTAAACTGTTCGAACTCTACATGTCGCCGGGCGGCGTGACGGAGCTGATCCATTTCTTTATCGCGCAATACAGCGACAGTCAGCGGGCAAATGCAGGCGGCGGTGTTGAAGATGAAGATATTGAGGTTCTGGAGTTGCCGTTCACGCAGGCGCTGGAAATGATTAAAACGGGTGAGATCCGTGACGGCAAAACGGTGCTGTTGTTGAACTACCTGCAGTCGTCGCACCTTATGGATTAACCCTGAGTATTAATATTTCTTTACAAATAGACGGCCAATCCGACGATTCTTATTGAGCCACATCAGTCGCGCAAGGAAGATACCGCTTAGGCTGTGTGTTTTAATTCCGGGGTTGTACCGTCCATGCGCTATCGCGTCATTTTCATTTTTCTGCTCGGGCTGATTCCCGTCCGTTTGCTGTGGGCCGCGCCCGCGCAGCAGGCGTTTTCTGACTGGCAGGTGACGTGTAATAACCAGAATTTTTGCGTGGCGCGCAATACCGGAGAACATCACGGCCTGGTCATGACCCTCAGCCGCAGCGCCGGGGCGCACACCGATGCGGTGTTGCGTATTGAACTGGGAGGGCTGGAGCCTTCCCATGCTAAAGAGAGCGAAATTGCGCCGCGCCTGTTGCTGGATGGCGCACCGCTTTCGCTTAGCGGTGAGCACTGGCGTATTACGCCCTGGCAACTGATGACCGATGATCCGGTCACTATTAGCGCATTTTTACAAACCGTACAGGACGCGAAGGCAATAACCCTGCAAAAAGGCGCGCAAAATCTTTCACTGATCGGATTAAAAGCCGCATTACTGTTTATCGACGCCCAGCAAAAACGCGTGGGGAGCGAAACCGCCTGGATCGAAAAAGGTGATGAGCCGCCGCTCAGCGTACCGCCAGCCCCGGCCCTGAAAGGTGTGGCTGTCATTAACCCAACGCCAACGCCCTTAACGCAACAAGAGCGCAGTGAGCTGCTCGATTATGGTAACTGGCGCATCAATGGTATTCGCTGCTCGATCGATCCACTGCGTCGCGAGATGCGCGTCACGGCCCTGACGGATGACAAAGCGCTACTGATGATCGGCTGTGAAGCCGGGGCGTATAACACCATCGATCTGGCGTGGATTGTTTCACGCGCAAAACCGTTAACCTCCAGTGCCGTCCGTTTGAGTCTGCCATTTAAAACGGATGCCGAAAGTCGGGATATGGAACTGACCAACGCCACGTTTGACGAGAAGTCGCGGGAACTGGTCACCCTCGCCAAAGGACGAGGGTTGGCTGATTGCGGTATCCAGACGCGCTGGCGCTATGACGGACAGCGGTTTCGCCTGGCGCGTTATGCCCAGGAACCAAGTTGCGATAACTGGCATGGGCCAGATGCCTGGCCCACATTGTGGATCACGCGTTAAGCACTTTATGCGCTTTGGCGACGATGTTATCTACCGTAAAGCCGAAGAACGGGAACAATTTATCTGCCGGAGCTGATTCTCCATAACCGGTCATGCCGACAATTGCCCCCTTTAGACCGACATATTTGTACCAGTAATCGGCAATGCCTGCTTCCACCGCCACCCGGGCGCTGACGTTTGCCGGTAAGACCGATTCCCGGTACGCCTCATCCTGAGCGTCAAAAATATCGGTCGAGGGCAGAGAAACCACACGCACGTTACGACCCTCACCGGTCAGTTTTTCCGCCGCCAGCAGCGTAATTTCCATTTCTGAACCGGTAGCAATCAAAATAACATCCGGTTTACCGCCGCTGTCCTTCAGCACATATCCCCCGCGGGCAATCTGCTGCACCTGTTCAGGTGTACGCTCAACCTGCGCCAGATTTTGTCTGGAGAGGATTAGCGCCGTTGGCCCGTCATGGCGTTCGACCGCCAGCTTCCAGCCTACTGCCGCCTCAACCTGATCGCACGGTCGCCAGGTGCTGAAATTAGGCGTCAGACGCAGGCTGGCGAGCTGTTCGACGGCCTGGTGCGTAGGACCATCCTCCCCCAGACCAATCGAGTCGTGGGTATAAACCATGATTTGTCTGGCCTTCATCAACGCCGCCATGCGCGCGGCATTACGGGCATATTCGACAAACATCAGGAACGTGGCGGTGTACGGCACAAAGCCACCGTGATGGGCGATACCGTTGGCAATCGCGGTCATGCCAAACTCCCGCACGCCATAGTGGATGTAATTTCCGGCGGGATCCTCTTTAAGCGACGTAGATCCTTTCCAAATGGTCAGGTTGCTCGGCGCCAGATCCGCTGAGCCGCCAAGCAGCTCAGGCAGTATCGGACCGTAGGCGTTCAGGGTATTTTGCGAGGCCTTACGGGTGGCGATTTTGGCCGGATTAGCTTGTAAGTCGGTAATGTACTTCTGGGTCGTCTCTTCCCACTGTTCCGGTAGCCCGCCGCTCATTCGACGGGTAAATTCAGTCGCCAGCTGCGGGTGTGCTTGTTGATACGCCGCGAATTTCTCGTTCCAGGCCTGTTGCGCTTTCTCACCTTTTTCCCGTGCATCCCACGCCCGGTAAATCTCTTTGGGGATCTCAAAAGCAGGATGGTGCCACCCCAGCTTCTGTCGGGTTAGCGCCACTTCTTCTTCGCCCAGCGCGGCGCCGTGCGCTTCTTCTTTCCCGGCTTTATTCGGTGAGCCAAAACCAATCACCGTGCGGCAGATAATCAGCGATGGCTTATCGGTAACAGCCTGCGCTTCCTGAATCGCTTTTTTCACCGCCTCAGGATCATGACCGTCAATCTCATGCACCACATGCCAGTGATAGGCCTCAAAGCGTTTCGCGGTATCGTCGGTAAACCAGCCGTCGGTTTCGCCATCGATCGAGATGCCGTTGTGATCGTAGAAGCCGATCAGTTTGCCCAGTCCCAGGGTTCCCGCCAGGGAACAAACCTCGTGGGAAATCCCTTCCATCAGGCAGCCGTCGCCCATAAACACCCAGGTATAGTGGTTAACAATCTCATGATTCGGCTGGTTAAATTGCGCCGCCAGCGTGCGTTCGGCAATCGCCAGGCCAACCGCGTTGGCTAAACCCTGACCCAGCGGGCCGGTGGTGGTTTCCACGCCCGGCGTGTAGCCGATTTCCGGGTGCCCTGGCGTCTTCGAATGCAGTTGGCGGAAGTTCTTCAACTCCTCTAACGGCAAATCGTAGCCGGAAAGATGCAGCAGACTGTAAAGCAGCATTGAAGCGTGACCATTGGACAGAATAAACCGGTCACGATCGTACCAGGTGGGATCGGTCGGGTTATGGCGGAGGAAATCATTCCACAGTACTTCGGCGATATCGGCCATTCCCATTGGTGCGCCGGGGTGGCCTGAGTTAGCTTTTTGTACGGCATCCATACTTAGCGCACGAATGGCATTGGCAAGCTCTTTACGGGTCATAGGAAATACTCCTTGAAAAGTAAAGCGTTAGATGCGTGTGTTAATTCACACTTTTGGGAAAATTGCGGGCTGCACACGCAAAAAGCATAGCAGACAAGCATGGCATTGCTGGATTAAGCAGGTAACATGGCTGTTATAAGTTGATAACAAATTCTTTCTTTGAATGGCGAGAGTTTGGGGACCTTCAAAGTTTGGGCCGCTGACTGAGGTGATAATGTGCGGCTCGTAGCATGGTTACCCGCGCCACTTTTTTGATCGACACGTGAAAGGAACAACAAGATGGATGACCAGTTAAAACAAAGCGCCCTCGATTTCCACGAATTTCCAGTACCAGGTAAAATTCAGGTTTCTCCGACCAAGCCTCTTGCAACACAGCGTGATCTTGCTCTGGCCTACTCGCCAGGCGTTGCAGCGCCGTGTCTGGAAATTGAAAAGGACCCGCTGGCGGCCTACAAATACACCGCGCGCGGCAACCTGGTTGCGGTTATCTCCAACGGTACAGCGGTGCTGGGCCTTGGCAATATAGGCGCACTGGCTGGCAAACCGGTGATGGAAGGAAAAGGCGTTCTGTTTAAGAAATTCGCCGGGATTGACGTGTTCGACATCGAAGTGGATGAGCTTGATCCGGATAAATTTATCAATGTCGTGGCGGCCCTGGAGCCAACGTTTGGCGGCATCAACCTCGAAGACATCAAAGCGCCGGAATGCTTCTACATTGAGCAAAAACTGCGCGAGCGTATGAATATACCGGTATTCCATGATGATCAGCACGGCACGGCGATCATCAGCACCGCCGCAATTCTTAACGGTCTGCGGGTGGTAGAGAAAAATATCTCTGACGTACGCATGGTGGTGTCCGGCGCAGGTGCGGCGGCGATTGCCTGTATGAACCTGCTGGTGGCGCTGGGGATGCAGAAACACAATATTGTGGTCTGCGACTCCAAAGGCGTGATTTACAAAGACCGCGAACCGAACATGGCGGAAACCAAAGCGGCTTACGCGGTAGTGGATGACGGTAAACGTACGCTGGATGACGTGATTGACGGCGCAGACATTTTCCTCGGCTGCTCCGGTCCCAAAGTGCTGACCCAGGAAATGGTCAAGAAGATGGCGCGTGCGCCGATGATCCTGGCACTTGCCAACCCGGAACCGGAAATCCTGCCGCCGCTGGCAAAAGAGGTGCGCTCGGACGCTATCATTTGTACCGGTCGTTCCGACTATCCGAACCAGGTTAACAACGTTCTCTGCTTCCCGTTCATCTTCCGTGGCGCGCTGGACGTCGGCGCTACCGCCATCAACGAAGAGATGAAACTGGCCGCGGTACACGCCATTGCTGAGCTGGCGCACGCCGAGCAGAGCGAAGTGGTGGCCTCCGCCTATGGCGACCAGGACCTGAGCTTTGGCCCGGAATACATCATCCCTAAACCGTTCGACCCGCGTCTGATTGTTAAAATCGCCCCGGCGGTAGCAAAAGCGGCGATGGACTCCGGTGTGGCAACGCGTCCGATTGCTGACTTTGACGCTTATATCGATAAGCTGACCGAATTTGTCTACAAAACCAACCTGTTCATGAAGCCGATTTTCTCCCAGGCACGTAAAGCGCCGAAGCGTGTGGTGCTGACGGAAGGGGAAGAGGCGCGTGTGCTGCATGCGACTCAGGAGCTGATCACCTTAGGTCTGGCGAAGCCGATCCTGATTGGTCGTCCGAGTGTGATCGAAATGCGTATCCAGAAACTGGGACTGCAGATCAAAGCCGGCGTCGATTTTGAAATCGTTAACAATGAGTCCGATCCGCGCTTTAAAGAGTACTGGAACGAGTACTACCAGATCATGAAGCGCCGTGGTATTACCCAGGAGCAGGCGCAGCGTGCGGTGATTGCCAACACTACGGTTATCGGCGCGATCATGGTGCAGCGCGGTGAAGCCGATGCGATGATCTGCGGTACGATTGGTGACTATCATGAGCACTTCAGCGTGGTGAAAGAGGTGTTTGGTCACCGTGATGGCGTGCATACAGCCGGGGCGATGAACGCACTGCTGCTGCCAAGCGGTAACACCTTTATCGCCGACACCTACGTCAACGATGACCCAACGCCGGAGCAACTGGCTGAAATCGCCGTGATGGCGGCAGAAACCGTGCGTCGCTTTGGTATCGAACCGAAGGTGGCATTACTGTCACATTCCAACTTTGGCTCATCAAATTGTCCGTCTGCCAGCAAAATGCGTGAAGCACTGGCGCTGATTAAGGCGCGTGCGCCAGAATTGATGATTGACGGTGAAATGCACGGTGATGCCGCGCTGGTGGAAAGTATCCGTAACGACCGTATGCCGGATAGCCCACTGAAAGGCTCAGCCAATATTCTGGTGATGCCGAATATGGAGGCTGCTCGTATTAGTTACAACTTACTACGTGTTTCCAGCTCCGAAGGCGTAACGGTCGGCCCAGTGTTGATGGGGGTAGCGAAACCGGTGCACGTATTAACGCAGATCGCCTCTGTTCGTCGTATCGTTAATATGGTGGCGCTGGCCGTTGTAGAAGCTCAAACACAGCCGCTGTAATTTCACTTTAATTATTTCTGGCGCGGGTCTCTCCCGCGCCTTTTTATTTTCCTTTTCTTAGTGATCCACTTCACCTTTTAAACCTGGTTGCCGAATTTTGTTATTTACTCTGACAAAAAATTGCCACGATGAGGGCAGTTTCAGCGGAGGCGGTGAGCAATGGAAAAAGAACGCATCATTCAGGAATTTGTGCCGGGGAAACAGGTCACGCTGGCGCATCTCATTGCGCACCCTGGCGAAGAACTGGCGAAAAAGATCGGCGTTCCCGAGGCGGGCGCCATCGGCATTATGACGCTGACGCCAGGCGAAACCGCGATGATTGCCGGTGACTTAGCCATGAAGGCGGCGGATGTACATATCGGCTTTCTCGATAGATTCAGCGGGGCACTGGTGATTTATGGCTCGGTAGGCGCGGTAGAAGAAGCGCTATTACAGACGGTGAGCGGTCTGGGTCGGTTATTAAATTTCACGTTGTGCAACCTGACAAAAAGTTAATCAGAGGCGGCGATGAAACGTATTGCGTTTGTCGGTACGGTGGGCGCGGGGAAAACAACGCTCTTTAATGCGCTACAGGGGAATTATTCCCTCGCCAGAAAAACACAGGCCGTTGAGTTTAATGAAAATGGCGATATCGATACGCCGGGAGAATATTTTAGCCATCCGCGCTGGTACCACGCCTTAATTACCACGCTGCAGGATGTCGATACGTTGATTTATATACACGCGGCAAATGATAAAGAAAGTCGCTTACCTGCCGGGCTGTTGGATATCGGCGCCAGTAAACGACAAATCGCCGTTATCAGCAAAACGGACATGCCGGATGCCGACGTCGCCGCAACGCGACAATTACTTCGCGGGATGGGGTTTCAGGAGCCGATTTTCGAGCTCAATAGCCATGACCCGCGCAGCGTGCAGCACCTGGTGGATTATCTGACTGAGCTCAGCCAAAAGGAGGAAAGGGCAGGTGAAAAAACTCATCACAGCTAACGATATTCGTGCGGCCCACGCACGCGGCGAACAGGAAATGTCGGTTGTTCTGCGCGCCAGCATCATCACCCCAGAGGCACGCGAAGTGGCGGAGCTGCTGGGCGTCACTATCCGTGAATGCGACGAATCCGCGCCAACTGCCGCCGCTGCTGCACCGGCTGCGGCGGATGATGGCAAAACGGAGAGCCAGCGCATTCGTGAAACCATCATTGCGCAATTGCCCGAAGGGCAATTTACCGAAAGCCTGGTCGCGCAGCTGATGGACAAAGTCATGAAGGAGAAACAGTCGCTGGAGCAGGGCGGAATGCAGCCGAGCTTTAAATCGGTCACCGGCAAAGGTGGTGTCAAAGTCATCGACGGTAGCAGCGTGAAGTTTGGGCGTTTTGACGGCGCGCAACCGCACTGCGTTGGCTTAACCGACCTGGTGACCGACCAGGACGGTAGCAGCATGGCCGCCGGGTTCATGCAGTGGGATAACGCCTTTTTCCCATGGACGCTGAACTACGACGAAATCGACATGATTCTGGAAGGCGAGCTGCACGTTCGTCACGAAGGCGAAACCATGATTGCTAAAGCCGGGGACGTCATGTTTATCCCGAAAGGCTCCAGCATTGAATTTGGTACGCCATCGACGGTGAAGTTTCTGTATGTGGCCTGGCCTGCGAACTGGCAGTCCTGCTAAGGCGGATGTATGAAGGATTTCATTACCGAAGCATGGCTCAGAGCGAATCATACGCTCAGCGAAGGGGCTGAAATTCATCTCCCCGCTGATGCTCGCCTGACGCCGTCTGCCCGGGAATTACTGGAAAGCCGACATCTGCGCATTAAGTTTATCGACGAGCAGGGCAGCCTGTTTATTGATGACGAAGAACAGCAGCCGCAGCCGGTGCATGGTTTAACCAGCAGCGCTACCCATCCCCAGGCCAGCTGCGAACTGTGTCATCAACCGGTGGCGAAGAAACCAGACACGCTGACGCATCTGACGGCAGACAAGATGGTAGCCAAAAGCGATCCGCGTCTGGGATTTCGCGCCGCGCTGGACAGCACTATCGCTCTGGCCGTGTGGTTGCAGATCGAGCTGGCGGAACCGTGGCAGCCATGGCTGGCGGATATTCGCTCACGTCTGGGCAATATTATGCGCGCCGATGCTATGGACGAGCCGCTGGCCGCACAAGCTATCGTCGGTTTGAGCGACGAAGATTTACACCGGCTTTCACATCATCCGCTGCGCTATCTGGATCACGATCATCTGGTGCCTGAGGCCAGCCACGGACGTGATTGCGCGTTGCTGAATCTGCTGCGTACCAAAGTCCGTGAAACGGAGACGGTGGCGGCGCAGGTCTTCATCACCCGCAGTTTTGACGTTATGCGACCGGACATCATGCAGGCGCTTAACCGCCTTTCCAGTACAGTCTACGTGATGATGATTCTGAGCGTGGCGAAGCATCCGCTGACGGTTAGCCAAATTCAACAGCGACTGGGGGAGAAGCCATGATCATTGAACGTGCTCGTCAACTCGCCCAACGCTCACCTGCCCGGGTGGTGTTCCCGGATGCGCTGGATGTCCGGGTGCTGAAAGCGGCGAATTATCTGCATCAGCACGGTCTGGCGCGCCCCATTCTCGTCGCCAGTCCATTTGCCTTGCGCCAGTTTGCTCTCAGCCATCGGGTGGCGATGGATGGTATCCAGGTTATCGATCCGCAAAGCAATCTGGCAATGCGCGAAGAGTTTGCGCTGCGCTGGCTGGCCCGCGCGGGAGATAAAACGCCAGCCGATGCGCTGGAAAAACTCAATGACCCATTAATGTTCGCCGCCGCAATGGTTAGCGCGGGAAAAGCGGATGTCTGTATTGCCGGCAATCTTTCGTCGACGGCAAACGTGCTGCGCGCCGGGTTACGCATTATTGGGCTACAGCCTGGCTGTAAAACGCTGTCGTCAATTTTCCTGATGCTGCCGCAGTATCTCGGACCGTCATTAGGCTTTGCCGATTGCAGCGTCGTACCCCAGCCCACCGCCGCACAACTGGCGGATATTGCGATTGCCAGCGCGCAGACCTGGCAGGCAATTACGGGGGAAGAACCGCGCGTGGCCATGCTGTCGTTTTCAAGTAATGGCAGTGCCCGTCACCCCAACGTCGCTAACGTGCAGCAGGCCACGGAGATCGTTCGTGAACGTGCGCCGCAGCTTATGGTGGATGGCGAACTGCAATTTGATGCCGCCTTTGTTCCGGATGTCGCCGCGCAAAAAGCGCCTGCAAGTCCGTTAAAGGGCAATGCCAATGTGATGGTCTTCCCGTCGCTTGAAGCAGGCAATATTGGTTACAAAATCGCCCAGCGTTTGGGAGGTTATCGTGCAGTCGGGCCACTGATCCAGGGGCTTGCCGCACCGCTTCATGACCTCTCTCGCGGCTGTAGCGTACAGGAAATTATCGAACTGGCGTTGGTGGCAGCAGTGCCGCGCCAGACTGACGTGAGTCGTGAAAACGCCTCGCACACACTGGTTGTATAAGGTCCCGTTCTGGACCCCTTTGACTTAAGAGGAAAGCATAATGGAAGCATTAGGAATGATTGAAACCCGGGGCCTGGTTGCACTGATTGAGGCTTCTGACGCAATGGTTAAAGCGGCACGCGTGAAACTGGTTGGCGTGAAGCAGATCGGTGGCGGTCTGGTCACTGCCATGGTCCGTGGCGACGTAGCGGCATGCAAAGCCGCAACGGACGCAGGTGCTGCGGCTGCACAGCGTATTGGCGAGCTGGTTTCCGTACATGTGATCCCGCGTCCGCATGGCGATCTGGAAGAAGTATTCCCGATCAGCTTTAAAGGCGACAGCAACGACATGTAAGTCGTCCATGTGACGCCACAGACTGCATTGCTGGCGTCACCCTCTCTCCTTTTCACATTACCTTCTGCGGAGGGTAGGGGGAGGTTTTACCTGAAATATGCCACGGAGGCGCGTATGAAACTGGCAATCGTCACAGGACAAATTGTTTGTACCGTACGCCATCAGGGGCTCGCGCACGACAAGTTGCTGATGGTGGAAATGATTGATGCCCAGGGTAATCCCAACGGGCAATGTGCTGTTGCTATCGACAGCATCGGGGCGGGAACCGGAGAGTGGGTGCTGCTGGTCAGCGGAAGCTCAGCCCGTCAGGCGCACCGTAACGAATCATCACCTGTCGATCTGTGCGTGATTGGCATTGTCGATGAAGTGGTGGCAGGTGGTCAGGTGATCTTCCATAAATAAGGCAGAAAATCATGAATCAACAGGATATTGAACAGGTCGTGAAAGCGGTACTGCTGAAAATGAAAGACAGCAGCCAACCCGTCAGTGCCGTTCAAGAAATGGGCGTTTTTGCCTCCCTGGATGACGCAGTGGCGGCAGCAAAACTGGCCCAGCAAGGGCTGAAAAGCGTCGCCATGCGCCAACTGGCTATCGCGGCGCTACGTGAGGCGGGCGAAAAGCACGCCAGAGAATTAGCGGAGCTTGCCGTTACAGAAACCGGCATGGGACGCGTAGAAGATAAATTTGCCAAAAACGTGGCGCAGGCGCGCGGCACGCCGGGAGTGGAATGCCTGTCTCCACAGGTCCTGACCGGCGATAACGGCCTGACGCTGATTGAAAACGCACCGTGGGGCGTGGTGGCTTCGGTGACACCGTCCACCAACCCGGCCGCAACCGTTATTAACAACGCCATTAGCCTGATCGCCGCTGGCAACAGCGTGGTCTTCGCGCCGCATCCGGCGGCGAAAAAAGTTTCTCAGCGCGCAATCACCCTGCTTAACCAGGCGGTGGTCGCTGCAGGCGGTCCGGCAAACCTGCTGGTGACCGTTGCTAACCCGGACATCGAAACCGCCCAGCGGTTGTTCAAGTACCCAGGTATCGGCCTGCTGGTCGTCACCGGTGGCGAAGCCGTAGTAGATGCCGCGCGTAAACACACCAACAAACGTCTGATTGCCGCCGGTGCGGGTAACCCGCCGGTGGTGGTCGATGAAACGGCCGACCTGGCCCGCGCGGCGCAGTCGATCGTCAAGGGTGCTTCGTTTGACAACAACATCATCTGCGCCGACGAAAAAGTGCTGATTGTGGTCGACAGCGTCGCCGATGAGCTGATGCGTCTGATGGAAAGCCAGCATGCGGTGAAACTGACCGCGGCCCAGGCTGAACAGCTGCAACCAGTGCTGCTGAAAAATATCGATGAGCGCGGTAAAGGCACGGTCAGTCGTGACTGGGTAGGGCGCGATGCAGGAAAAATCGCAGCGGCGATTGGTCTGAACGTACCGGAGCAAACCCGGCTGTTATTCGTCGAAACCTCCGCGACGCATCCGTTTGCCGTCACCGAACTGATGATGCCGGTTCTACCGGTCGTGCGAGTCGCTAACGTCGATGACGCCATTGAACTGGCGGTCAGGCTTGAAGGCGGTTGTCACCATACGGCGGCGATGCACTCACGCAACATCGACAACATGAACCGCATGGCGAACGCCATTGATACCAGCATTTTCGTTAAGAACGGGCCGTGTATTGCCGGTCTGGGACTTGGCGGCGAAGGCTGGACCACGATGACCATTACCACGCCAACCGGGGAAGGGGTGACCAGCGCGCGTACGTTTGTGCGTCTGCGTCGCTGTGTGTTGGTGGACGCCTTCAGAATTGTATAAGGAGTAAAAGAGATGGCGCACGACGAACAACGTTGGCTGACACCCAGACTGCAAAAAGCAGCCACGCTATGCAACCAGACGCCTGCTGAGAGCGAATCACCGCTATGGCTGGGCGTTGATTTGGGGACGTGTGATGTGGTGTCGATGGTCGTCGACGGTGACGGGCAGCCGGTAGCGGTTTGCCTCGACTGGGCCGATGTCGTGCGCGATGGCATCGTCTGGGATTTCTTCGGCGCAGTAACCATTGTTCGTCGCCATCTCGATACGCTTGAGCAACAACTGGGTTGTCGATTTACCCATGCGGCAACCTCATTCCCACCGGGAACGGACCCACGTATCTCCATCAACGTGCTGGAGTCAGCCGGACTTGAAGTGAGTCATGTGCTCGACGAGCCGACCGCCGTGGCGGATCTGTTGCAGCTCGATAACGCTGGCGTGGTGGATATCGGTGGCGGCACCACCGGGATAGCCATTGTTAAGCAGGGCAAAGTGACGTATTCCGCCGATGAAGCGACCGGCGGGCACCACATTTCTCTGACGCTGGCCGGGAACCGCCGTATCCAACTGGAAGAAGCCGAACAGTACAAACGCAGCAACGGTCAGGAGATCTGGCCGGTGGTGAAGCCAGTCTACGAAAAAATGGCGGAAATCGTGGCTCACCATATTGCCGGGCAGGGTGTCACCGATTTATGGCTGGCCGGCGGTTCCTGCATGCAGCCGGGCGTGGATGAGCTGTTCCGTAAGCGCTTCCCGGAACTGCAGGTGCATTTACCTCAGCACAGCCTGTTTATGACCCCGCTGGCGATTGCCAACAGCGGAAAAGAAAAAGCGGAAGGAATCTATGCAAGCTGAATTGCAGACCGCGCTCTTTCAGGCATTCGATACCCTGAATCTGCAACGCGTAAAAACGTTTAGCGTTCCACCGGTCACCCTTTGTGGGCTGGGAGCGCTCAGTACCTGCGGACAGGAAGCACAAACGCGCGGACTGACGCACATGTTTGTCATGGTCGACAGCTTCCTGCATCAGGCGGGAATGACCGCCGCACTGGAACGCAGCCTGGCGATGAAAGGTGTGGCGATGACGCTGTGGCCGTGCCCGGTGGGCGAACCGTGCATTACGGATGTCTGCGCCGCGGTCGCGCAACTGCGTGAATCGAAGTGCGACGGCGTGGTGGCCTTTGGCGGAGGTTCCGTACTGGATGCCGCTAAGGCAGTGGCGTTGCTGGTGACTAATCCCACGCAGACCCTGGCTGACATGACCGAGCACAGCGCGTTACGACCGCGTTTGCCGCTGATTGCCGTACCGACTACCGCCGGAACGGGGTCGGAAACCACTAATGTCACGGTGATTATCGACGCCGCGAGCGGACTTAAAAAAGTACTGGCGCATGCGTCTCTGATGCCGGACGTGGCGATTCTTGATGCAGCGCTAACGGAAGGTGTGCCCGCGCACGTTACGGCGATGACGGGTATTGATGCGCTGACGCATGCCGTTGAAGCGTACAGCGCCCTGAACGCGACGCCGTTTACCGACAGCCTGGCGATTGGTGCGATTGCGATGATCGGTAAATCGCTGCCGAAGGCCGTCGGCTATGGGCAGGATCTGGCGGCGCGGGAGAGCATGTTGCTGGCCTCCTGTATGGCCGGGATGGCGTTTTCCAGCGCGGGGCTGGGCCTGTGTCATGCGATGGCGCACCAGCCGGGTGCTACGCTGCACATCCCGCACGGACAGGCTAACGCCATGTTGCTGCCCACGGTAATGGGGTTCAACCGCATGGTGTGTCGCGAGCGTTTCAGCCATATCGGACGGGCGTTAACCAACAAGAAGGCGGACGATCGCGATGCCATCAATGCCGTCAGCGAGCTGATTAGCGAAGTGGGCCAGACCAAACGGCTCTCTGACGTTGGGGCAAAGCCCGAGCATTACAGCGCATGGGCTGACGCCGCGCTGGAGGATATTTGTATTCGCAGTAACCCTCGCACCGCCACGCAGGCGCAGATTATCGACCTGTACGCGGTTGCCGGGTAATGCCTGTAGGCCGGATAAGGTGCTCGCACCGCCATCCGGCAATAACACGGCGTTAATGCCGGAGGCGACGGAAACGTCTTATCCGGCCTACAAATCACAAATGACAGGGAGTAGGGGCTATGGGAATTAACGAAATCATCATGTACATCATGATGTTCTTTATGCTGATTGCCGCCGTGGACAGGATCCTGTCGCAGTTCGGCGGTTCAGCGCGCTTCCTCGGTAAATTCGGTAAGAGTATTGAGGGGTCGGGCGGTCAGTTTGAAGAAGGTTTTATGGCGATGGGCGCGTTGGGCCTGGCGATGGTCGGTATGACCGCACTGGCGCCGGTACTGGCGCATTTGCTCGGACCGGTGATTATTCCGCTGTACGAAATGCTGGGCGCGAACCCGTCGATGTTTGCCGGAACGCTGCTGGCGTGCGACATGGGCGGCTTCTTCCTGGCGAAAGAACTGGCGGGCGGCGACGTTGCGGCGTGGCTGTACTCTGGCCTGATCCTTGGGGCGATGATGGGGCCGACTCTGGTGTTCTCTATTCCGGTTGCGCTGGGGATTATTGAACCGTCTGACCGTCGTTATCTGGCGCTGGGCGTGCTGGCCGGTATCGTCACCATTCCGATTGGCTGTATCGCGGGGGGATTGGTCGCGATGTACTCCGGCGTCGAAATCAACGGGCAGCCGGTGGAGTTTACCTTCGCGCTGATCCTGATGAACATGATCCCGGTGATCATCGTTGCTGTGCTGGTGGCGCTGGGGCTGAAATTTATCCCGGAAAAAATGATCAACGGTTTCCAGATCTTCGCGAAATTTCTGGTGGCGCTGATCACTCTCGGTCTGGCGGCGGCAGTCATCAAATTCCTGCTTGGTTGGGAGCTGATCCCGGGTCTGGACCCTATCTTCATGGCACCGGGCGACAAGCCGGGTGAAGTAATGCGCGCCATCGAAGTTATCGGTTCTATCTCCTGCGTGCTGCTGGGTGCGTACCCGATGGTGCTGCTGCTGACCCGCTGGTTTGAAAAGCCGCTGATGAGTGTCGGTAACCTGTTAAAAGTTAATAATATTGCGGCTGCTGGCATGGTGGCGACGCTGGCCAACAACATCCCAATGTTCGGCATGATGAAGAATATGGATACCCGCGGGAAAGTGATCAACTGCGCCTTTGCGGTCTCCGCGGCCTTCGCCCTGGGTGACCACTTAGGTTTCGCCGCCGCCAACATGAACGCCATGATCTTCCCGATGATTGTCGGCAAGCTGATAGGCGGCGTAACGGCGATTGGCGTGGCTATGCTGTTGGTACCGAAAGATGAAAACGTGCCAGCAGAAGTAGAAACCAACCCGGAGGCGCAATCGTGAACACTCGCCAGCTACTGAGCGTCGGTATTGATATCGGCACCACCACGACTCAGGTGATCTTCTCGCGCCTTGAGCTGGTTAACCGTGCGGCTGTGTCGCAGGTGCCGCGCTATGAATTCATCAAACGCGAAATTAGCTGGCAAAGCCCGGTGTTCTTTACCCCTGTTGATAAGCAGGGCGGGTTGAAAGAGGCCGAACTTAAGGCACTGATCCTTGCCCAGTATCAGGCGGCAGGCATCGCACCTGAGACCGTTGATTCCGGCGCGATCATCATCACCGGAGAAAGCGCCAAAACCCGTAACGCCCGCCCGGCGGTAATGACGCTCTCCCAGTCGCTGGGGGACTTCGTGGTTGCCAGCGCCGGTCCGCATCTGGAGTCGGTGATCGCCGGTCACGGCGCGGGGGCGCAAACGCTGTCTGAGCAGAAGTTGTGCCGTGTACTGAATATCGACATCGGTGGCGGGACGTCGAACTATGCGCTGTTCGACGCCGGAAAAGTCAGTGGTTCGGCCTGTCTGAACGTCGGCGGGCGACTGCTGGAAACCGACGGTCAGGGGCACGTGGTGCACGCGCATCAGCCGGGACAGATGATTGTTGATGACGTATTTGGTCCGGGCTTTGACGCCCGAACCCTCAATGCGGCGCAACTGGTTGCGGTGGCGCGACGCATGGCGGCGCTGATTGTGGAGGTGATTGACGGCACGCTTTCACCGCTGGCGCAGGCGCTGATGCAAACCGGTCTGCTGCCTGCGGGCGTGAAGCCGGAAGTGATTACGTTGTCCGGCGGGGTAGGCGAGTGCTACCGCAACCAACCTGCCGATCCGTTCTGTTTTTCCGACATTGGACCGCTGCTCGCCACGGCGCTGCATGAACATCCGCGCCTGCGTGAGATGAACGTGCAGTTCCCGGCGCAAACCGTGCGCGCCACGGTGATTGGCGCCGGGGCGCATACGCTGTCGCTTTCGGGCAGCACCATCTGGCTGGAAGGCGTGGCGCTTCCGCTGCGCAATCTGCCGGTGGCTATTCCGGTTGATGAGGCTGATTTGGTGGCCGCCTGGCAACAGGCGTTAATGCGGCTCGATCTGGATCCGCAAACGGACGCCTACGTGCTGGCGTTGCCCGGTTCTCTGCCGGTGCGCTACGCCGCGCTGTTAACGGTAATTGATGCGCTGCTGGCTTTTGTCGCGCGTTATCCGAATCCGCATCCCCTGCTGGTGGTAGCCGAGCAGGATTTTGGTAAAGCCCTGGGCATGCTGTTACGCCCACAGTTACAGCAACACCCGCTGGCGGTCATCGATGAGGTGGTTGTCCGGGCGGGGGACTATATCGACATTGGTACGCCTCTTTTTGGCGGATCGGTTGTGCCGGTGACGGTGAAATCACTCGCATTTCCTTCCTGAGGGAACGACTTATGAAACTAAAGACCACATTGTTCGGCAATGTTTATCAGTTTAAGGATGTTAAAGAGGTGCTGGCTAAAGCCAACGAACTGCGTTCGGGGGATGTGCTGGCAGGGGTAGCTGCAACCAGTTCACAGGAACGCGTGGCGGCCAAGCAGGTATTGTCGGAAATGACGGTAGCGGATATCCGCAATAACCCGGTGATTTCCTATGAAGAGGACTGCGTGACGCGTCTGATTCAGGATGACGTCAATGAAACGGCCTATAACCGCATCAAAAACTGGAGTATCAGCGAGCTGCGCGAGTACGTGCTGAGCGATGAAACTTCCGTTGATGACATCGCGTTTACGCGCAAAGGGTTAACGTCGGAGGTGGTCGCTGCGGTAGCAAAAATCTGCTCCAACGCGGACCTGATCTACGGCGGCAAGAAAATGCCAGTGATCAAAAAGGCTAACACCACCATCGGTCTGCCGGGCACCTTTAGCTGCCGTTTGCAGCCGAACGACACCCGTGACGACGTGCAGAGTATTGCGGCGCAAATCTATGAAGGGCTGTCTTTCGGGGCGGGCGATGCGGTGATCGGCGTAAACCCGGTAACGGATGACGTGGAAAACTTAAGCCGCGTGCTCGATACCGTGTACGGCGTTATCGATAAATTCAATATTCCGACCCAGGGCTGTGTACTGGCGCACGTTACCACCCAGATTGAAGCGATTCGTCGCGGCGCGCCGGGTGGATTGATCTTCCAGAGTATCTGCGGCAGCGAGAAAGGCTTAAAAGAGTTCGGTGTTGAGCTGGCAATGCTCGACGAAGCGCGCGCAGTTGGCGCTGAATTCAACCGTATCGCCGGGGAAAACTGTCTTTACTTCGAAACCGGACAAGGGTCGGCGCTCTCCGCTGGCGCAAACTTCGGCGCCGATCAGGTAACAATGGAAGCGCGTAATTACGGGCTGGCGCGCCACTACGATCCGTTCCTGGTGAATACCGTCGTGGGCTTTATCGGGCCGGAGTATCTCTACAACGACCGTCAGATCATTCGCGCCGGTCTGGAAGATCACTTTATGGGCAAGCTGAGCGGCATCTCAATGGGCTGCGACTGCTGCTACACCAACCATGCTGATGCTGACCAGAACCTTAACGAAAACCTGATGATTCTGCTCGCCACCGCTGGCTGCAACTACATCATGGGCATGCCGCTCGGCGACGACATCATGCTCAACTATCAGACCACCGCATTCCACGATACCGCGACCGTCCGCCAGTTGCTGAACCTGCGCCCGTCGCCGGAATTTGAACGCTGGCTGGAAACCATGGGCATTATGGCAAACGGTCGCCTGACCAAACGGGCGGGCGATCCGTCACTGTTCTTTTGATGATGCGGGGATGAAACACGATGGATCAAAAACAGATTGAAGAAATTGTACGCAGCGTAATGGCGTCAATGGGGGAGTCGCAGCCGCAGGCTCAAGAATCGTCAGCACCAGCAAAATGCAGCACCACGCAGTGCGCCGCGCCGACTGGTGAAAGTTGTGCGATGGACTTAGGTTCAGCCGAAGCCAAAGCGTGGATAGGCGTTGAGAATCCGCACCGCGCAGAGGTGTTGACTGAACTGCGGCGCAGTACCGCGGCGCGTGTATGTACCGGTCGCGCCGGTCCTCGTCCGCGTACCCAGGCGTTGCTGCGCTTCCTGGCCGACCACTCGCGTTCAAAAGATACGGTATTAAAAGAAGTGCCGGAAGAGTGGGTAAAAGCGCAGGGACTGCTGGAAGTACGCTCGGAAATTAGCGACAAAAACCTGTATCTGACGCGCCCGGATCTTGGCCGTCGTCTGAGCGCGGAAGCCATTGATGCGCTGAAATCGCAGTGTGTGATGAACCCGGATGTGCAGGTGATTATCTCTGATGGCCTGTCTACTGACGCCATCACCGCTAACTACGAAGAGATTCTGCCGCCATTGTTGTCGGGCTTAAAACAGGCCGGACTGAAGGTTGGGACCCCGTTCTTCGTTCGCTATGGTCGCGTGAAAATCGAAGATCAGATTGGCGAGCTGCTGGGCGCGAAAGCGGTGATCCTGCTGGTGGGTGAACGTCCGGGCCTCGGTCAGTCGGAAAGTCTCTCCTGCTACGCCGTCTATTCGCCGCGCGTTGCGACGACCGTAGAAGCTGACCGTACCTGTATCTCGAACATTCACCAGGGCGGTACGCCACCGGTTGAAGCAGCGGCGGTAATTGTGGATTTGGCCAAGCGCATGCTGGAGCAAAAAGCCTCCGGCATCAATATGACCCGTTAAGGAGGCATCATGCCAGCATTAGATTTGATTAGACCTTCAGTCACCGCAATGCGCGTGATTGCCTCGGTAAATGACGGTTTTGCCCGCGAGCTTAAGTTACCGCCACATATCCGTAGCCTCGGACTCATCACAGCAGACTCTGATGACGTGGCGTATATTGCCGCAGACGAAGCGACAAAACAGGCGATGGTGGAAGTGGTTTATGGCCGCTCGCTGTATGCCGGGGCGGCGCATAGTCCCTCTCCAACCTCGGGCGAAGTACTGATTATGCTCGGTGGACCCAACCCGGCTGAAGTTCGTGCGGGTCTGGACGCGATGGTGGCCAACATTGAAAGCGGCGCAGCGTTCCAGTGGGCGAATGACGCAGAAGATACCGCTTTCCTGGCGCACGTGGTTTCGCGTACCGGTTCGTATCTTTCCGCGACGGCGGGATGCCGACTTGGCGATCCGATGGCGTATCTGGTGGCGCCGCCGCTGGAAGCAACATTTGGTATTGATGCGGCGCTGAAATCTGCCGATGTACAACTGGTGACCTACGTGCCGCCGCCGTCAGAAACCAACTATTCAGCAGCGTTTTTGACCGGTAGCCAGGCCGCTTGTAAAGCCGCATGTAACGCCTTTGCCGATGCCGTTCTGGATATTGCCCGTAATCCAATCCAGCGCGCGTAAGAGAGGTTGTGATGATCAATGCACTGGGATTACTGGAAGTGGATGGCATGGTGGCTGCCGTAGACGCGGCGGATGCCATGCTGAAAGCCGCGAACGTACGCCTGCTGAGCCACGAAGTGCTCGATCCTGGCAGGTTGACGCTGGTGGTGGAAGGCGATCTGGCGGCGTGCCGCGCAGCGCTTGATGCCGGCAGCGCCGCCGCAGCGCGTACAGGCCGTGTTATCAGCCGTAAAGAGATAGGCCGACCGGACGATGACACCCAGTGGCTGATCGGCGGTTTTAAGCGCCAGCCGAAAAAACCAGAACAGAAGCCAGATGTAAAAACAGACGTAAAAGCAGAGAAGACGCAGGACGCCCCGTTGACGTCTGAATCCTCTGCACAACTTCTGACGCTGTTGGCATCGGTCCGTCAAGGAATGACGGCAGGGGAAGTGGCTGCCCACTTTGGCTGGTCACTTGATGAAGCCAGAAAGGCGCTGGAACAGCTCTTTTCTGACGGAGCGTTGCGTAAACGTAGTAGTCGCTATCGCTTAAAAAATTAACCTGTCGGAGGGCCGGGGGCTTCCCTGAAGCTTCCGGCTTAAAAGATCATGAAAAAGAACCGTACTGCAAACTTGCACCATCTTTATCATGAAGCACTACCCGAAGACGTTAAACTTACGCCGAAAGTAGAGGTGGACAACGTTCACCAGCGGCGAACAACGGATGTATATGAACACGCGCTGACGATTACCGCCTGGCAGCAGATTTACGACCAGCTGCATCCGGGAAAATTTCATGGCGAGTTCACGGAAATCCTGCTCGACGATATTCAGGTTTTCCGTGAATACACCGGACTCGCGCTGCGCCAGTCATGCCTTGTCTGGCCGAACTCGTTCTGGTTTGGTATTCCGGCCACGCGCGGCGAACAGGGATTTATTGGCGCCCAATGTCTGGGCAGTGCTGAAATTGCCACCCGTCCAGGCGGGACGGAGTTTGAACTGAGTACGCCGGATGATTACACCATTCTGGGGGTTGTCATTTCGGAAGAGGCGATTGCCCGTCAGGCCAACTTCCTGCATAACCCGGAAAGGGTGCTGCATATGCTGCGTAACCAGTCGGCGCTGGAAGTCAAAGAACAGCACAAAGCCGCGCTATGGGGCTTTGTGCAGCAGGCGCTGGCGACGTTTAGCGAGAATCCGGAAAACCTGCGTCAACCTGCGGTACGCAAGGTATTGGGCGATAACCTGTTGCTGGCGATGGGGACTATGCTGGAAGAAGCGCAGCCGATTATAACCGCTGAGAGCATCAGCCATCAGAGCTATCGTCGTTTGCTGTCGCGTGCGCGCGAGTATGTGCTGGAAAACATGTCAGAGCCGCTGACCGTGCTCGATTTGTGTAACCAACTGCACGTTAGTCGCCGGACGTTGCAAAACGCCTTTCACGCGATTCTGGGTATTGGTCCGAATGCCTGGTTAAAACGTATTCGCCTGAACGCCGTGCGTCGCGAGCTGATAAGCCCGTGGTCGCAGAGTACGACGGTGAAAGATGCCGCCATGCAGTGGGGATTCTGGCATTTAGGGCAGTTTGCTACCGACTACCAGCAGTTGTTTGCGGAAAAACCGTCGTTGACGCTGCATCAGCGTATGCGGCAGTGGGCGTGATAAGATTATGGTGCCGGATGCGACGCTTTGTGTCTTATCCGGCCTACGGATTGTAGACCGGATAAGCGTCGCGCCATCAGGCAATTACACCCAGTCGCGGACCTGAATAAACTCGCTAAGGGCAGCTTCCGGGCTGTTCGCTTCCGGCAGCCAGTCATACTCCCAGCGCACCAGCGGCGGCATTGACATCAGAATTGATTCCGTGCGCCCACCGGTTTGCAGACCGAACAATGTGCCGCGATCCCACACCAGGTTAAATTCGACATAGCGCCCGCGACGATAAAGCTGGAAATCACGCTCGCGCTCGCCCCAGTTCATCGCTTTACGTCGCTCAACAATGGGCAGATACGCCTCGGTGTAACCTTGCCCCACCGCCTGCATAAAGGCGAAGCAGTGGTCGAAACCCGGCGTATTCAAATCATCGAAAAACAACCCGCCAATGCCGCGCTGCTCGTTGCGGTGTTTAAGGAAGAAGTAGTCATCGCACCACTTTTTGTAACGGGGATAAACGTCATCACCGAACGGCTGACACAGATCCCGCGCCGTACGGTGCCAGTGTACCGCATCCTCTTCAAAGCCGTAGTAGGGCGTTAAGTCAAAGCCGCCGCCAAACCACCAGACTGGGTCGGCACCCGGTTTTTCCGCGATAAAAAACCGCACGTTGGCATGACTGGTCGGAATGTAGGGATTGAGTGGATGTACCACCAGCGAGACGCCCATGGCTTCAAAGCTGCGTCCGGCAAGCTCTGGTCGATGGGCGGTGGCCGAGGCCGGCATCGCGTCGCCGTGGACGTGAGAGAAATTGACGCCCGCTTGCTCGAAAATACCTCCGTTACGCAGCACCCGACTGCGCCCGCCGCCGCCCGCTTCACGCTGCCAGCTATCTTCACTGAACTCGGCGCCGTCTACGGCGGATAATCGCTGGCAAATATCGTCCTGCAGGCTAAGCAGGAACTGTTTTACGCGCTGTGCATCGGGCTTCATGATTAACGTTTCTTCGAGTGTGCTTTCTGGTTATCAAACCAGTGGAAATAACTGATGATGCCATTGGCGATAGCGGTAGCAATTTTTTGACGAAATGCCGCCGTACCCAACAGACGTTCTTCTTCCGGATTAGTAATGAACGACGTTTCGACCAGTACCGAAGGAATTGAGGGTGATTTTAGCACCACGAAGGCGGCCTGTTCCGTGCTGCGACTGTGCAGACGGTGTACTGGTTTGATCTTCTTGAGAATATGCGAGCCTAACGTCAGGCTGTTTTTAATGGTATCGGTTTGCACCAGATCAAATAGCACCTGCTGCAACAAGTGATCTTTATCGGTGGTTTTTTTCCCGGCGACTTCATCGGCGCGGTTTTCGCGATCGGACAGATACTTTGCCATAGCGCTACTGGCGCCGCGATTGGACAGCGCGAAGACCGATGCGCCCGCGGCGCTCGGGTTGGTAAAACCGTCGGCGTGAATCGACATAAACAGATCGGCCCCGTGTTTGTGGGCGATCTCGACGCGATCGTAAAGCGGAATAAATGTATCGCCAGAGCGGGTCAGGCGCGCATCAATCCCCTGATTGCGAAGAATAGAGCGCACGTTTTTGGCAATCGCCAGTACCACGTGCTTTTCTTTCGAACCGTTGCGTCCAATTGCGCCGGTATCTATCCCTCCGTGACCCGGATCAAGGACAACCACGCGTTTAGCGCCTGATTTTTTCGCTTTCGGTTTGCTGTGTCCATTATTGGTTTTTAGCGCTTCTTCTTTAGCGATGGCTTGCGACATGCCTGACAGCGTCAGGGCGGCCAGCCCGGCTTTCAGCACCTGGCGGCGCGATGTGAGTGTTTTTAGTGGTTTAAAAGTGCTCATACGGCCTGAGTTGTAAAAAAAGGTTCCAGACGTTATATCGTATCGCGTAGTCCGTTGCGACGGATCGGGATAAGAATTGTTTTACTTTTCATTTCAATACGTGACAATTCCGTATTATGCCATTTTTTCCGCCGCTTCGCGTCAGATATTGGCTAAATCAGCCGTTCGCGCCATAATCGCTTTTTAACGTCCTGAAAAGGTAACCAATACCATGGAAATACGCGTTTTTCGCCAGGAAGATTTCGAAGAGGTGATCACCCTCTGGGAGCGCTGTGATTTGCTGCGTCCATGGAATGACCCGGAAATGGACATTGAGCGTAAAGTAAATCATGACGTCAGCTTGTTCCTGGTCGCTGAAGTGAACGGCGAGGTAGTCGGTACGGTGATGGGCGGTTACGACGGCCATCGCGGCTCGGCCTATTACCTGGGCGTGCATCCTGAGTTTCGCGGTCGCGGCATCGCCAATGCGCTGCTTAACCGACTGGAGAAAAAACTCATCGCCCGCGGGTGTCCGAAGATTCAAATCATGGTGCGTGAGGATAATGATCTGGTGTTGGGGATGTATGAACGCCTGGGCTATGAACATGCGGATGTACTCAATCTCGGTAAGCGCTTGATCGAAGATGAAGAGTACTGAATTTCACCCCGCCGACTATGACGGTCACGGACGTCTGCGCCTGCCTTTTCTGTTCTGGTGCGTACTGCTGCTGCAGGCACGCACCTGGGTACTGTTTGTGATTGCCGGCTCTTCCCGGGAGCAGGGCAATACGCTACTGAATCTGTTTTATCCCGACCATAACGCGTTCTGGCTGGGGTTGCTTCCCGGCGTTCCCGCGGTGGTGGCTTTTTTACTCAGCGGGTGGCGTTTTGCGTTTCCTGTTTTGTGGCGCTGGCTGCGCGGATTGCTGATTCTCGCGCAACTGGTGCTGCTTTGCTGGCAACCGGCGATGTGGCTGGCAGGCGATCCTGTCAACGGCATCGGACTGGCGCTGCTGGTTGCGGATATCGTCGCGCTGGTCTGGCTGTTAACCAATCAACGTCTGCGCGCCTGTTTTTCCCTTGAGAAAGAATAACGGCACTTTTTGGCGAAACCGGACTCCAAGCAACGTTGATAAATAAGGAAGGAAGTGAAATGAAATCACTGCGTTTGACTTTATGCGCGATGCCGCTGCTATTGGCCGGGTGTTCCACGCTGTCGTCGGTGAACTGGTCTGCCGCCAATCCGTGGAACTGGTTCGGTTCTTCAACGCAGGTCACTGAGCAGGGCGTCGGCGCGTTAACTGGCGCTACGCCGCTGGATGAAAAAGCTATTGCTGATGCGCTGGACGGTGATTACCGCCTGCGCAGCGGGATGAAGACCGATGACGGTAATGTGGTGCGCTTCTATGAAGCGATGAAAGATGACAAGCTGGCAATGGTCATCAATGGCAGTCAGGGAACCATCAGCCGTATTGATGTCCTGGACAGCGATATTTCATCAGACGCGGGTGCCGAAATCGGTACACCGTTTAGCGACCTTTACACCAAAGCCTTTGGTAATTGCCAGAAAGCAACCGGCGATGACAGTGCGAACGTTGAATGTAAAGCTGAAGGCAGTCAGCATATTAGCTATATTTTTTCCGGCGAATGGAGCGGGCCTGAGGGCTTAATGCCGTCGGACGACACGCTGAAAACGTGGAAAGTCAGCAAAATCATCTGGCGGCGTTAATTTGCGTCTGAACAAATCGACTTGCTAAAAAAACAGGTAGAATAGCGCCAATCAATGCCACGAGGTCGTGGCATCTTTTTTTCAGGAGGAACAATGTCTCAGGTTCAGAGTGGCATTTTGCCAGAACATTGCCGTGCGGCGATTTGGATTGAAGCCAATGTAAAAGGCGACGTTGAGGCCCTGCGTGCGGCCAGCAAAATCTTTGCCGATAAACTGGCGACCTTTGAAGCGAAGTTCCCGGATGCGCATCTGGGCGCGGTTGTGGCTTTCGGCAACAACACCTGGCGTGCATTAAGCGGCGGCGTTGGGGCGGAAGAGTTAAAAGATTTTATCCCTTATGGTAAAGGTCTGGCGCCGGCTACCCAATATGACGTGCTGATCCATATACTCTCTCTGCGTCATGACGTGAATTTCTCCGTCGCGCAGGCGGCAATGGAAGCATTTGGTGACTGTGTTGACGTCAAAGAAGAGATCCACGGTTTCCGTTGGGTTGAAGAACGCGATCTCAGCGGCTTTGTTGACGGTACGGAAAACCCGGCTGGTGAAGAAACGCGCCGTGAAGTCGCGGTGATCAAAGATGGCGTGGATGCTGGCGGCAGCTATGTGTTTGTGCAGCGTTGGGAACATAACCTGAAGCAGCTTAACCGCATGAGCATTCATGACCAGGAAATGATGATTGGTCGCACCAAAGAAGCTAACGAAGAGATCGACGGTGATGACCGTCCGGTTACTTCTCACCTGAGCCGCGTTGATCTGAAAGAAGACGGTAAAGGGCTCAAAATTGTGCGCCAGAGCCTGCCATACGGCACGGCCAGCGGCACGCACGGTCTCTATTTCTGCGCTTACTGCGCACGTCTGCATAATATTGAGCAGCAACTGCTAAGCATGTTCGGTGACACTGACGGTAAGCGCGACGCCATGCTGCGCTTCACCAAACCGGTGACCGGTGGTTATTACTTTGCTCCGTCGCTGGACCGACTGATGGCACTGTAATGTCGCACTATTATTAGCAGCATTGCCCGCGGGCAATGCTGAACAGATTAAAACGGTGATACCACAACGGCTTCTGTAATAAGGAGCCGTTTTTTTTACGCCCCATAAACTGCGTTTTCTTACATAAATAATATTAATGATTCTTGGGATCGCTTTTACATGAACGGATTTTCTTTCATCTAAAAAACAAGCGTGCGGCATGTTTTATATTATTTAGAATTCAAGCGGGTAAATTAAAGGCGTCGCTCGGTGATGACTGTTGTTTTTGTTGGCGATATTATTTTGATGAATGAAAATGAATTTATTTATATTGTTTGGTGTATTGGTTTTTTCTTAAAATATAATTTGCGAGTATTTTTTCTATTTTTTGATGAATATAATGTCCGCTGAGGAATGATTAATTTATTTTATATGGTGCTTTTATGGAAGAGAGTAACCCATGGCCAACATTCGTTGATGCATTTTCAACGGTTTTATGTATTTTTATATTTCTGATGTTAGTTTTCGTACTTAACAGTATGTTAATCATGTATGAAAGCTCTAAAAAACGTTATGAAGCCCCTTTACTGGCTGAACAAACTGTTCAGCCAGTAGCCTCCTCGGTAAGTGGTAGCGGATCCAGCAGTGGTGCTGTCAGCACAACACCCAATCAAACCCGTACGGGTGATCAAACACAGCCAGTTGAAGCAACTGCGGCAGACGATAATAAAAATCGTAGCCAGGATGCTGAGGCTGATATGTTGGCCGCTTCTTCTGCTTCTGCTTCTGCTTCTGCTTCTGCTTCAACTGATGCTGGCGCTGCTACCGGTGCAGATTTCGCCACCGCCTCTGATTCTACTGCCGCTTCAGCAGCATCTCCTGCAGACGAGTCAGAGCAAGCGGGCCGTGAAGATAAAAAAAGTGACGTGATTAGACTGGCCGATAACCAAACTGCCACCTCGATTAAAGGGCAAACTTCCGGTCAATTCGATACCTCGAAAGCGAACCCATCCTGGGAGACTCAGAGCAATCAGTTCATTGTTCATTTCAAATCAATGGAGCAAGGCTATCCGCAAGAAATCATTGATGAGATGGCTAAATGGTTTGGCACAGATAAGCCGGTCAGCATTGTGGTTTATGCCTATGTCAGTCCCTCCATCGCTATTTCAGATGCGATGCGTCTGGCCTACGAGCGCGGTGTGATCCTGCTAAAGGTCGTCAAAAGCAAATATCCTAACACGGAAGTTTCTATCTCAGTCGTTAATGATGCAACAACGTTGACGAATAGTGCCGTCATTACCAAGAGTGAATGATAAATAATGAATAACTTAAAGCGGTATCATGCATTTATTATTGCATTAGTGTTCGCATTTCTGCCTGTTATTTTGCTGTGCATTCCTGGCTTACGCGCCTATGTTTTTGAAACATGGCATGTCGCGGCATTCTACAGTTCCATCATTATTATTATGTATCTGACCGGTACATTTATTGTTATTTTCTCATTTATCGAAATAAGTAAGTGTGTAAGCGTATTACGTAATAAGAACGCGCAGAAACACTCTTATTTACTTGGTGATGCCAACAAGATTGTTTTCTCAGCAAGTCATGGCCTTGATGATGATACTGTTGCCACGCTGTATGAAAGCATGGATAACAGCGTGAATCGTAAGCAGAACCAGAGTCTGGCAGGAGTTATGACCTGCGCAAACCTGT
>NZ_JAHLQZ010000079.1:0-17961 GCF_018919505.1 Citrobacter sp. S55_ASV_140 | reverse complement strand
AAACCAAGTTCGGCCAGCAGTTGAGCATGACGCTCAGGGGAGATCCCACGCTCACCCGCCATGATCATTACCGGATCGCCGGGGATCATATGGACGAAGGCAAAAGTGAGAAGAGTGATACCGATAAACGTGGGGATGACGAGTCCCAAACGTCGGAGAATGAACTGCAACATAACCCGGATTCTCTCTAATGACGCACGGCCTGGAACCGTGAGTCTGTATTGCTCACAAATCTTATCCCACGCAAACTGCATCGCGGGTAAAGCATTACGCCGGATGGCGCTGCGCTTATCCGGCCTACACAACACCGGGGCGCAGCGCTTCCTTGATTGCTTTTAATTATTCGACAGAGACGTTTTCGAAGTGATGTTTGCCTAATGGATCAACCACATAGCCTTTAACTTCTTTACGCACTGGCTCGTACACGGTGGAGTGAGCAACAATCAGAGCCGGAGCCTGATCGTGCATAACAACCTGAGCTTGTTTGTACAGTTCGATACGCTTGTTGTGATCGTCGGTGGCACGCGCCGGCTGGATCAAGTCTTCAAACGGCTTGTAGCACCAGCGAGAGTAGTTGGAACCATCTTTCGCTGCCGCACAGCTGAACAGGGTGGCGAAGAAGTTATCCGGATCCCCGTTGTCACCGGTCCAGCCCATCATGACGGCCTGATGCTCACCCGCTTTGGCGCGTTTCAGATACTCGCCCCACTCGTAGGTCACAATCTTGGCCTGAACGCCAATTTTCGCCCAGTCAGCCTGAACCATCTCCGCCATACGGCGTGCGTTCGGGTTGTACGGACGCTGTACCGGCATTGCCCACAGCTCAACGGTAAAGCCTTTGTCCTGACCGGCTTCTTTTAGCAGCGCTTTCGCTTTCTCAGGATCGTAACTGTAGTCTTTAATGTCATCGTTATAGCCCCACATAGTCGGTGGGATCAGGTTCTTCGCGGCCACGCCAGCGCCCTGATAAACGGCTTTGATGATCGCTTCTTTGTTTACCGCGTAAGTCAGCGCCTGACGAACTTTGACGTCATCAAACGGTTTCTTCTCGGTGTTGTAGGAGAGGTAGCCCACGTTCAGACCAGCCTGCTCCATCAGGTTGATGTTTTTATCCTGCTTCATACGCGCGATGTCTGCCGGGTTTGGATACGGCATCACCTGGCACTCATTCTTCTGCAGTTTGGCGTAACGTACGGAAGCATCAGGCGTAATAGAGAAGACCAGACGGTCGATCTGCGGCTTAGTACCCCAGTAGCCCGGGAAAGCTTTATACAGAATACGGGAGTCTTTCTGGTATTGCTGCAGTTGGAACGGACCGGTACCAATTGGGTTGAGGTCTACTTTCTCCGGGGAACCGGCTTTCAGCATGTTATCTGCGTATTCTTTAGAAAGAATAGAAGCGAAGTCCATCGCCAGATCGGCCAGGAAAGGAGCTTCCGGACGCGTCAGTACGAACTGAACGGTTTTATCGTCCACTTTTTTCACTTCGGAGATCAGATCTGGCAGACCCATCCCTTCGAAGTATTCATAACTGCCGCCAGAGACTTTGTGGTACGGGTTCTGGGCATTTTTCTGACGATCGAACGAGAACACCACGTCATCGGCGTTAAAATCGCGCGTCGGTTTGAAATCTTTATTGTCCTGCCACTTCACGCCCTGGCGCAGGTGGAAGGTGTAGGTTTTACCGTCTTCGCTGATTTCCCACTTCTCAGCAAGGCCCGGGATCACTTCGGTGGTACCGATTTTGAATTCAACCAGGCGGTTATAGATCGGTACGGAGCTGGCATCATAGGTGGTGCCAGAGGTGAAAAGCTGCGGGTTAAAGCCTTCAGGAGATCCTTCTGAACAATAAACCAGAGTTTTAGCCTGTACGCTTGCTGCGACGGTCATGGCCACCAGGCTCAGACCAAGCTTCAGCATCCCTGACTTCTTCAAGGAAATACTCATTCTTCTGCTCCAAATGTGATGTTTGTTGTTTTACCCTTTGCAGTGGGTTTGCACCGCCTGGCCTTTTTTGTTTTTTACCCGGCCGGGTCGGCGTTAAGAGGATGGGGATTCCGTTCACATAAGCGACTGAGTTGCAGTGCGGATTCTCCATGAAATGCCCCTCATGCCCTACAATCTGTCAACAGAATGTGAAAACGTCAATACAGGTAACCGTGATTTACACCAACGGTGAGAATTGACAAACAAAGATTAAAAAAAGTGCAGACGGCTATTTTCAGCAGGGAAATTTGTGCTACGCGCTCTGTACCAGAATAAATATCTTAATATTTAGCAACATTTGGTGATTAACATTTATGCAAATTCTTAAAACTTTCTAAATTAATGCTGCATATCTGAGCGATTAATACCATGAACGTTAAAACGCACAGCGGAAAATGCCAGGTTCAGCCATAAGTAGCGCAAAAAAAGTTTCATGCAAATATAAAAAAAGGCAATGGAATATGTCACAGAATCGTTAACAGTCAGTGGGAAGTGGCGCACAATTTTTGTAGACAAAATGAAGGTCAAAGATGGGATTGGAAACGCCATACACGCCGGGGTGAAACTGAGCCTGTAGGCCGGATAGAGGATTACTCGCCACTGCGTGGCTCGCCCTGCGGGCCGTTGCTGGCGCAACGTTCTCTCGCTACGCTCGAGTCGAACCTCTTGCCCCCGGAGGTTCTCATCCTCACGGGCCATAATGCAAAAAACCCTGCTCGTTGAGCAGGGTTTTAAATTTGGTCGGTGATAGAGGATTCGAACCTCCGACCCCTTCGTCCCGAACGAAGTGCGCTACCAGGCTGCGCCAATCACCGAATGCGGGGCGCATCTTACTGCTCAGCAGCGCGCCCGTCAATCCCTTAGCATCAAAATGGCATTTAATCGGCGAGAAAGTCAGCAGCCTCCGTTACTGGGCTGCAACCTTCTTCGCGTCCGGGATACGGCACCAGTTGTTATTCTCGTTAATACCGCCATTTGGCGAGGTATAACCAAGGCAACCTAAAATAGTGTCGTACAGCTCCACGTGACGACGCGGCACCTTCATATCCGCTTCTTGCTTCAGATGGGCGAACGCCTTCGCATGATCGGGGTCTTCCAGATACTTGTCAGACATCCACACCAGCATAGGAACGCGGAACTGCTCAGGCGGCGCCATTTTACGCGGCGTCCCGTGCAGGTGCTCACGCTCGTTAATTGACTCACCGTGATCGGCAGCGTAGAACACTATCGCTTTCTTATCGCGCAGTTGATCAAATACTTGAGTGATAAAGTGATCAACATAAGTTACCGAGTTATCGAATGAGTTGATCATCTCCGCTTTTGAGCAGCCGCTATCAACATTGACGCATTCCGGCTTCCACTGTGCATATTCACGGGTGTAGCGCTGCGTATAGTTAAAATGCGATCCTTTGGTATGCAGAATAATCAGGTGCTTACTACCGTCATCGTTCTGCTGCAGAGACTGCTGCATCTCGGGAATCAACAGCATGTCATCAACGTTTTTGCCACGGTTACGCGGCTCAGCGCCGATCTGCTCACGGTAGGAGATATTCTCCGCCATGGTATTACTGTAAAACCACATCTCGCTTTGCATGGCGTAGAGATCTGTCTTGAACCCTAGCTGAGTAAGCACGGCAAAAACGTTTTGTTCTTTCAGCGTACGCTGCGGATTTTCTTCCGCCCCACCCTCACGGACAAACATGCAGCGCAGAGAAAGTTTGGTTGCCGTATCGCAGGAATATCCGCGGAATGCGGCCAGATTTTTCTCCTGGGCGAGCCTTGGCGTGGTATTTCGCTCATAGCCAAAAATTCCCATATGATCCCAGCGGGTCGTTTCCCCGATAATAAAGACCACATAGGTGTCGTCGAGGTTCTTCGGCGCGACATAGGTAAACTTTTTGGCCGGGTTCATCAGCGATTTGTTATCTGATGACTCATCCACCTGCGCCCAGGCGTACAGGCCCAACGCTGAGAGCCAGTTTGACGGCAAATAAGAGTTCGCCACAACCCCGCCATAGCTGGGTAGATCGATGCCGGTTTCCCGTTCAACGCTTCTCTGTTGCATGCTCAACAGGCGAATCGGCACCCACACCATCAGGCCTGCCAGTAACACCACCGCCACGCTACGCCATCTCATGCCCGGCGTACGAATCTGTCTCATTAGCGTATAGCGGCAGCGGTTACTCCAAATAAGAACCAACGGCACAATACTGACTGAAACCAGCCACACGATAAAATGCCAGCCGACGACTTCTTTAGATAAATCAATATCCGTGGTCATGACGGAGGCAATAATACCATAGCCAATTACCACGTTCAGGAAGGTCATATAATAACTGGCGCCGGCAGAACACAGCACCACAAAGGTTGCCAGCACACGCCAGACCCGTCGTCCGAATAAAGAGAGAAGACGTAATAAAAAGAAGGTCACCAGCACAGTGCCAGCTAATTCAACAACCGCAGAGAGTCCTTTCCAGACGGTGAATTCGTGCGCATATCCGCTAAAGCGACGGAAAAATACAGCACAGTTCATAAACAAACCGATATAGATTGCCAGCAAGAAACTGAGTTTCTGCTGCGTCATCGACTTAATGTATCTCATGCAAACAAACCCTGGGGATCGGGATAAAAACTCCCTGTGCAGCGGCCAAACAGACCAAACAGGGGAAAAATGCGACAACAGCAGAGGTGAAATCTACGGGCGCGGGTAAGTAGACCACAGGAGGGAAGAAAAGTGCTTATAGAGAATGCAAATGACGCATATATTTTTGTAAATATATGCGCCAGGTATTAATCAGGCTACTAATAGATTTAGGCGTGCGCCTCAGTATATACGCTACGTTGCGGCTGGCGAATAGTGGTGGAAAGTGCCAGCGAGATGATTAACAGCGCAAAGATAACGCAGAAGGTCACATAGAATCCGCCAAACAGCGAGGCGATAATGGAACCACAAATACTGCCGATACCGAAGCCCAGGTAAATAACCCCGTAGTTTTTAGCCAGGTTATTGAGACCAAAGAACTCACTCACCAGTGACGGGAACACGGTGATGGTGCCGCCAAAGTTAAATGCCACGCAGGCAATCGCCGCAAAGAACGTAACGTCATTGAGCGGGGCGAACAGCAGTGCCGCCATACCGACCAGCGAAACAACCTGACCAATGGTGATAACACGAATACGAGAGATTTTGTCGGACAGAATACCCAGTACCAGACGGCCTGACAGGTTAGCGATGGAGATGACGGTCACTGCATTTGCCGCCGTGGCTACGTCCATATGCGCCAGGCTCTGTGCAATATCTTTCGCCACGCCAATTACATACAGCCCGCTCATACATGCAGTCAGGAACATCACGGCCAGCATCCAGTACTGTGGTTTACGCATGGACTGCGCCAGAGTGTAGTCGTTCTCGACCACGCCATTTTTCGCCTTCACTTCCTGATTCGGCGCATCTTTCATCAGCATGGAGCCAAAGACGATCATCACCAGCACAATTGCGCCCCAGATCATAAAGGTTTTTTCCAGACCCACGGTGCTGAGCAGTTGGCTGTCGATGAATTTAAAACCGAGGCTACCCAGGCCATAAGAGCCGATGGCAAAGGCGGAAATCAGCCCCTTACGCTCAGGGAACCATTTTACGCAGTTGGAAAGGGTTAACAGGTATCCTGCGCCATCCGCCAGGCCGACCAGTACACCGGCGCTCAACCACAGCATAATCAGGCTGTCAGAGTGGGCGGTTAAGAAGAAGCCGACGCCCAGTAAGATACCGGAGGCCATAGTGACGCGTTTCACGCCAAAACGTTCTTGCAGTTTTCCGGCGACGGAAGAAGAAATCGCCAACCCCAGGCTCAGCAAACCAAAGGAAAATGCAACCTGACTCACCGGCGCGTCCAGTTTAGAAGAGAGCGCGCCATTAAACAGGCTCCAGGTATAAACAGAACCTAAGGCAAATTGGGTAATGATGGTGCCGATCAGTGTCAGCCAACGGGTGCGCTGATAATCAGAAGTTTTCATGGCAGTCTTCCTGCATAAGCAAAATGGGAAATTCTCTGCCAACAACCATACCGAAGCGCCATTTATACCAGGAAAAAACGGCATGAAATGCCGCCAGGACGGAATGAAATGCCTGGATTGCGGAATGAATGACGAGACAAAAAGTCGGGATACTGAATTTTATCGCAAGAGTTAGTACACACTATCGCTGAAAGGCGTGTGATTATTGATCCTAATATGTAACTAAGATGTATAACCAATGATTTCTTTCGTTAAAATTTAGCGCTAACCCCCATGGTGTACATATAGTCGCTATTGTTGGTACTGTTTTCTGCCTGAGAAAGTGCGGCGTAAGCCGCCATATGCGGGTTCAACAGCATATCCGCGCCGACGGTAACATCCAGCCAGTTACCGTCCTGTCCTGCTGTCGTCATGCGGCTGAGGCCCGACTGCGCCTTCCAGATATTCTCGCCAAACTGTTGGTTATAGCTGATTTGCGCCCATGGACGCACATCACCGAACTGCGAATTGACTCGCCAGCCTAACGTGCTGACGCTGGCATGCCACAACGGATCGGTCGGTGTTATCGAGGTCGCGCTATCACCAAACTCGTTGTAGGTAGACGTGGTCGAGCCGTCATAATGTAAGGCGGCGACCGGTCCGGTCGTTACCTGTCTGGAAAGCGGAAAGTTCCAGCCCATACTCATGCCGCTGGTCGTATCCATCAGCGTCTGATCGGCCAGATTCACCACCGGACCCGCCACGTTCTGCGTAGAACGAATACGTTCCTCCAGAATGTCGTTATAACGTGGTTGGTGATCGCTGTCCCATGTATAACGTTCAGCCGTATGCCCTGACATCGCATCAACGATATATTCTTGTTGCCAGCCATATGCTGTATTGATGGACAGCGCACAAACTACGACGCTCGCCAGAGTTAACCTTTGGCGACCACTACTGTTTCTTATAATCATCAACGCGACTCCAGAAAAGAGCCGAATTCGGCGATATTATTGTCATTGTGTGTAGGAAATCGGGCCCATCAGGCCCTGTATTAAATATTGTCTTTTTAGCTGGCGCGTCAAGGCGGGCCGAATGAAATTTTTACGCCAGTAAAAACAGCGAGGAAGAATATGCAGCGTTGCGGATGGGTCAGCCAGGACCCACTTTACATTGCCTATCACGACAAGGAATGGGGCGTCCCCGAAACCGATGGCAAGAAGCTGTTTGAAATGATCTGCCTGGAAGGCCAGCAGGCGGGATTATCATGGATTACCGTACTGAAGAAACGGGAAAATTATCGCCACGCCTTCCACCATTTTGATCCGGAAAAAGTGGCAGCCATGACAGAAGAGGATGTGGAAAGGCTGGTACAGGATGCCGGCATTATTCGCCATCGCGGAAAAATTCAGGCCATTATCGGTAACGCTCGCGCCTTTCTGACCATGGCGCAAAACGGTGAACCGTTTAGCGAGTTCGTCTGGTCATTTGTTGATAACCAACCGCAAGTGACCTGCGCCGCCAACCTGAGCGATATCCCCACCTCAACGCCTGCGTCAGATGCTCTGTCTAAGGCATTAAAAAAACGCGGGTTTAAGTTTGTCGGCACCACCATCTGTTACTCCTTTATGCAGGCCTGTGGTCTGGTCAACGACCATATCACCAGTTGCATCTGTTACCCAGGGACACAACATGATTCGTGAATCTAAAGCTGACGATCTGCCGTCAATTCTGGCGCTGTGGATGGAAAGCACGATCCATGCCCATCCGTTTATCGACGAACGCTACTGGCGCGAAAGTGAACCCGTCGTGCGTGATGTATACCTGCCCGCCGCGCAAACCTGGGTGTGGGAAGAGGAAGGTGTACTCAAAGGCTTTGTCAGCGTGATTGACGAACGCTTTCTTGGCGCGTTGTTTGTCGCGCCAGCGGCCATCAGAAGCGGAATTGGCACAGCGCTGGTGCGGCATGTCCAGCAGCGCTTTTCCCTGCTCAGCCTGGAGGTCTACCAGAAGAATCAGTCAGCGGTAAACTTCTACCATGCGCTGGGTTTTCGCATTGAAGACGGCGCATGGCAGGAAGAGACTCACCACCCCACGTGGATTATGGGCTGGCAGGCGGATCAAACGCCGTAAGCGTCAGGGCGGGTCCATTGTATTTTTCGAGCCACGCCAGCGCGGTGTTGCCCGCGCAGCCATTCCCCAGCTTCGAGCTGGGGAGATCTTTGGTCAGCACATTGACGGCGCCATTTTTACAAATACCACCGGCAGTAAGATCCAAATCAGGCCAGGCGCCTTCATGAATGCAGATGACGCCAGGTTTGATCCCTGTCGTCACGACTGCACCCGCCAGAATTTGCCCACGCGGGTTCCACACCCTCACCGTGTCGCCATGCTTAATACCACGAGCGTTGGCGTCCTGCGGATGGATCGTAACGGGCTCACGATCCGCCACCGCATACTGCTCACGCAACGCACTGTAATTCAACTGGCTGTGCAAACGGTGCGCCGGATGGGCGGAAAGCAGCTGTAACTGACCCGGCTCGGCGTTACCAAACCACTCATCAGGCGCCAGCCACATCGGGTGTCCCGCACAATCCGCATAGCCGTAACCCGCAATCCTTGCGGAGTAGATTTCAATTTTTCCGCTGTCCGTTTTCAGCGGATGCGCCTGTGGGTCGCGGCGAAAATCCGCAAACCGAATAAATTGCGCGTTGGCGGGGTTTTCCGGCATTTCGATCAGGGCGTTGCGCTGCCAAAACTCGGTGAAGGGCGGCAGTGTAACCTGCTGGCTGGCCCCGCGCTGCCCGGCAATATTATAAAAGGTCTCCAGCCACGCCAGCTCGCTTTTACCTTCGGTGAAGCGTTCATACCCGCCCTTTTCCCAGCGCTCGCTCAGTTTGGCAAAAACATCAAAATCATTGCGCGCCTCATACTGCGGCGGCACAACCTGCTTCATCGGCACCAGGTGCTGGTTGCTGTAATCACCCGTCATGGTGAGGTCGTTGCGCTCAAACGAGGTGGTCGCCGGTAATACGATATCGGCATGCTTAGCTGCGGCGGTCCAGAAACACTCCGAGATAACCACCAGCTCCGGTTTTTGCCAGGCGCGAATCAGACGGTTGGTGTCCTGGTGATGAGTAAAGTTGGCCCCGCCGGCCCACCACAACATGCGGATGTCCGGGAAATGCCGGTCCATTCCATTGTGCTGGTAAAAACCCTCGGGGTTCTCCAGCGCTTCGACAATTCGCGCCACCGGGATTTTATCCACCGCGTCGGTGCCGCCTTTAACGCTGGCCTGCATTGAAGCCAATACAGCGGCACGACGCGTTGGGTTACCGCCGTTAGCAAAATGGTACGACAGCCCAAAGCCACCGCCAGGTGTGCCGATTTGCCCGAGCATGGCGGCCAGGGTGACAATCATCCAGTGTTTCTGCTCGCCATACTGTTGGCGCTGCATCCCCCACCCCGCCATCAGCATGGTGGTGTTTTGGTGAAATATCGCCGCCAGTTCGCGTATTTTTTCCGCTGTTATCCCACAAATTTCAGCAGCCCACTCTGCCGTTTTTGCGACATTATCAGTTTTACCCAGCAGATAGTCGGCAAGGCGGTCATAACCGGTGGTACAGCGGGCGAGAAAGTCCGCGTCGTGCCAGCCGTTTTCCACCAGCGTATGCGCGATGCCCAGCATCAGCGCCACGTCGGTTCCCATATGCGGGGCGATCCATTCCATCTTATCGCCAAAGAAATCCACGCTTTCCGATCGCATCGGATCGATACAGATCAAACGTTTGCCGCTATCACGCAATGCCTCGAAGTAAGCGAGACCCTGTTCGTCGGAAGCATTCCAGGCAATCTTCAGGGTATTCAGCGGATTGGCGCTCCATAACACCACCACATCGCTGTGTTCCAGCACGACAGGCCAGCTGGTCTGTTGCTGGTAAACTTCGTTACCGCCCACCACGTACGGCATGATGGCCTGCGCGGCGCCCGTGGAGTAATCCCCCAGATGCCCGGTATAACCCCCCGCCAACGCCATGTAGCGCTGTAACAGGGTCGCGGCTTTATGTAACACACCGTTGGAGCGCCAGCCGTAGGAACCAGCGAAAATCGAGGCCGGGCCATAGCTGTCACGGATGCGTTTATGCTGCGTATGGATAAGCGTCAGCGCGTCATCCCAACTGACGCGAACAAACTCATCCTGCCCGCGCACGCCTTGTGGGCTTTCCGGCGAGACGAGGAAGCCTTTACGTACCATCGGAAAACGTACCCGCGTTTTACTGTGTACCTGGTCACGCACCACAGTTTGCAAAGAGTTGGGATGAGTGGTGGGCAATGCGCCACGGGAGGAGAAAACGGTCTCGCCATCGGTTTCGACGAGAATAGGTCCCCAGTGGGCGGCGGTTAACACTGAGTAGTGTGCGGGTGAATTAGCCAAGATGGCGCTCCTGAATACGATGTGGCGGCTTATTTATTCTGCCGTTCAATGTTACTTACAAATTTCAGAGTCTTCCCTGGAATTTTCTTCATGTTCACACGTCATAATCAACCGCCACCGTCGCTGTGGCAAAGAAGAATAAGTCATTAAGGAATTGAGATGAAGAAACGTGTTTTTGTTATTGCTGCCATCGTGAGCGGCGCCCTGGCGGTTTCTGGCTGCACAACAAACCCTTACACCGGCGAACGCGAAGCGGGTAAATCCGGCATTGGCGCAGGCATTGGCTCTCTGGTCGGCGCAGGTATTGGCGCACTCTCGTCTTCGAAGAAAGATCGCGGCAAGGGCGCACTGATTGGCGCAGCGGCTGGCGCGGCCGTTGGCGGTGGTATCGGCTATTACATGGATGTGCAGGAAGCAAAACTGCGCGAAAAAATGCAGGGAACCGGCGTCAGCGTGACGCGTAGTGGCGATAACATCATTCTGAACATGCCAAACAACGTCACCTTCGACAGCAGTAGCGCTAACCTGAAACCTGCCGGGGCTAACACCCTGACCGGCGTGGCCATGGTCCTGAAAGAGTACAATAAAACCGCGGTTAACGTGCTGGGCTTCACCGACAGCACCGGCAGCCAGGATCTGAATATGCGTCTGTCGCAGCAGCGTGCGGACTCCGTCGCCAGCGCCTTGATCACTCAAGGGGTCGCGGCTAACCGTATCCGCACTCAGGGTATGGGTCCGGCAAACCCAATCGCCAGCAACAGCACGGCGGAAGGTAAGGCGCAGAACCGCCGCGTAGAGATCACCTTAAGCCCGATCCAGTAACGTTTTGAGCCGGAGACAGGCTGCGCCCGATCCGGCATGAAGCACTTGCCATCGTTGATTTTCGCGTTAAGGTGTTGTCACCAAATTCAGGGAAATCAGCGATGAGCAAATCAACACGGGCAACCATCAGCGATGTGGCAAAGGCCGCAAAAACCGGCAAGACCAGCATTTCACGCTACCTCAACGGTGAAAAGCACCTGCTTTCCGACGCGCTGCTGGCCCGCATTGAACAAGCCATTGCCGATCTCGACTACCGACCCAGCCTGATGGCGCGCGGCCTGAAACACGGTCGCACCCGCCTGATTGGCCTGATCATCGCAGATATTACCAATCCCTACTCCGTCAACGTATTAAGCGGAATTGAAGCCGCCTGTCGCGATAAAGGCTTTACCCCGCTGGTATGTAACACCAACAACGAAGTGGATCAGGAGTTGCACTATCTTGACCTGTTGCGCAGTTACCAGGTCGAAGGGATTGTGGTCAACGCCGTTGGGATGCGCGAAGAGGGGCTGAACCGCCTGCAACAGTCTGCGCTACCGATGGTACTAATTGATCGTAAAATACCTGATTTCGCCTGTGATATGGTCGGACTGGATAACACCCAGGCCGCAACGATTGCCACGGAACACCTGCTTGAACAAGGCTTTGAAGCCATTCTGTTTCTCAGCGAACCACTCGGCATGGTGAATACCCGCCGCGAACGTCTGAGCGCCTTTCGCGCCACGCTCGCACGCTACCCCGGCGTTATCGCGCAAAATGCCGAAGTTCCGCTAACGGACAATGCGCAACTGGATGACACGCTGCGCCAGTTCCACCAGCAGCATCGAGGCATGCGCAAAGCCGTTATCTCCGCCAACGGCGCCCTCACGCTACAGGTTGCCCGCGCCCTGAAGCGCATTGGCCTCAACTGGGGCAGCGATATCGGCCTGCTCGGGTTTGACGAGCTGGAATGGGCCGAGCTGGCGGGTGTCGGCATTACCACGCTGAAACAACCCACCTGGCAGATTGGCTACACCGCCGTGGAACAGGTTGTACGCCGGATCGATGGCGGTTCTGATGCCATTCAGGAGCAGGTTTTCTCTGGTGAACTGATCGTGCGCGGATCTACCGCCCGTTAAATTTCCTTCGTGATGGTGATCATAAATTCAGCATCATGGGCTTTTCTTTGGAACCGGTTCCATCTAGCGTTATAGCAAGAACGCTGGTTATGGAGTTTCCATGAAAAGAAAAATTATGGTGGTCACCGCCGCCTACGGCTATGAGCAGGTCCGCGCTGCGGGTGGACAAACCGCCATGCTGCCCATCATTGCTGAAGCCGGTGCTGACGGCGTCGAAATTCGCCGCGAGATGTTAACTGACACCGAACTCACCACACTGTCAACGATGGCCTCAGCGATCGAAATCTTCTGCCTGCTGGCCTGTTATTCAGCGCCTGAGCCACTGTTCCTTGAGGACGGTAACCTCAATCCCCGTCTTCCGGCGTTACTCGCGGAAGCGCAGGCCCTGCAAGCGCTGTGGTTAAAAGTCTCCCTTGGTCATTTTTCCCATACCGGCCAGTTCGACGTTTTACGTACATGGCTGGCTGACAGCGGGATGGAGCTGGTTGTCGAAAACGATCAGACCGCCTGCGGACGCCTGCAGCCGATGCAGTGCTTTAACGAAGCCTGCCAGACGCAAAACCTGCCGATATCGCTGACCTTTGATATGGGCAACTGGCTGTGGGTTGGTGACTCCCCGGAAGAGGCGGCGAAAAACCTGGCGCCAACCGTGGGATACATCCATGTCAAAGCCGCGGTTACACATCGCGACAGCTACCGCGCAGTGCCGCCTGATGCCGCCGAACCGCGCTGGCTGGCGCTGTTAAAAACGCTGCCTGACGATGTTCCGCGCGGCATCGAGTTTCCCCTGGAAGGGCAGGATTTGACGGCGGTTACCCGCCATTACGTCGAGCTGTTACGCGAGGAGTAACGCATGAAGAATTCACTGGATGTGGTCACCATTGGTGAAGCGATGGCGATGTTTGTCGCCACGCAAACCGGCGACCTGGCGGATGTAGAGCAATTTATCAAGCGCGTGGCAGGCGCTGAACTCAACGTGGCGACCGGTCTTGCTCGTTTGGGTCTGAATGTCGGCTGGGTAAGCCGCGTAGGTAACGACAGTTTTGGCCGTTTTATTATTAAGTCGCTGGAAAAAGAAGGGATTAATGCGCAGGGAGTCACCCAGGATGAGCGCTTCGCTACCGGCTTTCAGCTCAAATCTAAGGTCGAAAATGGAACCGATCCCATTGTGGAGTACTTCCGTAAAGGGTCCGCAGCCAGCCATCTCAGTATTGAGGATTACCACGAGGACTATTTTGCCAGCGCACGTCACTTGCACCTGAGCGGCGTGGCAGCCGCGCTTTCCGCCAGCTCCTATGAACTTCTGGCGCATACCGCCCGCACGCTGAAAGCCCAAGGGAAAACCATCTCCTTTGACCCGAATTTGCGTCCGGTGCTGTGGAAAAGCGAAGCCGAGATGGTGGAAAAACTGAACCGGCTGGCATTCCAGGCTGACTGGGTTTTGCCTGGTCTAAAAGAGGGAATGATTCTCACCGGACAACAAACGCCTGAAGCCATCGCCGACTTTTATCTGCGCCATGGGGTGAAGGCAGTCATTATCAAAACCGGGGCAGATGGCGCCTGGTACAAAACCGCCAGCGGCGAGCACGGCTGCGTCGCACCGGTAAAAGTCGACAACGTGGTTGATACGGTCGGCGCTGGCGATGGCTTTGCCGTGGGCGTGATCAGCGCTCTGCTGGAAGGCCGCTCGCTGCATCAGGCGGTGACCCGCGGCAATAAAATTGGCGCACTGGCCATTCAGGTTCAGGGCGACAGCGAAGGATTACCCACACGTGAACAATTAGGGGAATAACCCCCCGGCCAACTCTGTACCCTACATACAGAGGCGGCGTATCAGCATAATCAGAGGGCAGTCTATGAATAGCTCAACCAATGCAGCAAAACGCTGGTGGTACATCATGCCAATCGTGTTTATCACGTATAGCCTGGCGTACCTTGACCGCGCGAACTTCAGCTTCGCCTCCGCCGCAGGCATTAACGAGGATCTCGGCATTACCAAAGGGATCTCTTCCCTGCTGGGCGCTCTGTTTTTCCTTGGCTATTTCTTCTTCCAGATCCCGGGTGCAATTTACGCCGAGCGTCGCAGCGTACGAAAACTGATTTTTGTCTGCCTGATCCTGTGGGGGGCTTGCGCCTCGTTAACCGGGATGGTCAGCAATATTCCGATGCTGGCCGCTATCCGCTTTATTCTTGGCGTCGTTGAAGCTGCCGTGATGCCCGCAATGCTGATTTACATCAGCAACTGGTTTACGAAATCCGAGCGTTCACGCGCTAACACCTTCTTAATCCTCGGTAACCCGGTGACTGTCTTATGGATGTCCGTCGTTTCCGGTTATCTCATTCAGGCGCTGGGCTGGCGGGAAATGTTCATCATCGAGGGCTTCCCGGCCATCATCTGGGCGTTCTGCTGGTGGGTACTGGTAAAAGACAAACCGTCTCAGGTCGGCTGGCTGTCGGAATCCGAAAAAGCTGCGCTTCAGGCCCAACTGGAACAAGAGCAACAAGGGATCAAAGCCGTGCGTAACTACGGTGAGGCCTTCCGCTCACGTAACGTCATCCTGCTGTGTATGCAGTATTTCGCCTGGAGTATTGGCGTCTACGGTTTTGTGCTGTGGCTGCCGTCCATCATTCGCAACGGTGGCGCAAATCTGGGGATGGTGGAAGTTGGCTGGCTGTCATCCGTACCGTATCTGGCGGCGACGGCAGCGATGATTCTCGTCTCCTGGGCCTCTGATAAACTGCAAAATCGTAAGCTGTTTGTCTGGCCGCTGTTACTGATTGCCGCTTTCGCCTTTATCGGCTCCTGGGCCGTTGGTGCAGATCACTTCTGGGTGTCCTACACGCTGCTGGTTATTGCGGGCGCGGCAATGTACGCCCCATATGGTCCCTTCTTCGCCATCATTCCTGAAATGCTGCCGCGCAACGTGGCCGGTGGCGCCATGGCGCTGATTAACAGCATGGGCGCATTAGGCTCATTCTTTGGTTCCTGGTTTGTCGGCTACCTCAATGGCGCAACCGGCAGCCCATCCGCCTCGTACATTTTTATGGGGGTAGCGCTTTTTGCCTCAGTATGGCTAACTCTCATTGTTAAGCCTGCTAATAATCAACAGCTACCTGTTGGCGCACGCCACGCTTAAATTTTAACTTACGGAGATCCGCATGAAGCCGTCCATTATTCTCTATAAAGCGTTACCTGACGATTTACTGCATCGCCTGGAAGAGCATTTTACTGTGACTTCTGTACCGAACCTGCGCCCGGAAACGGTCGCACAGCACGCCGAGGCCTTTGCCAACGCCGAAGGCCTGCTGGGCTCCAGTGAAGCCGTCAATACCGCGCTGTTGGAGAAAATGCCCAGGCTGCGAGCGACATCCACAATTTCCGTAGGCTATGACAACTTCGATGTCGATGCCCTTAATGCGCGTAAGGTGCTGTTGATGCATACGCCAACCGTACTAACGGAAACCGTCGCCGACACGGTGATGGCGCTGATGTTAAGCACCGCTCGCCGTGTGGTGGAAGTTGCTGAACGGGTTAAGTCTGGCGAATGGACCAAAAGTATCGGACCGGACTGGTTTGGTACGGATGTCCACCACAAAACGCTGGGAATTGTCGGCATGGGTCGTATTGGGCTCGCGCTGGCGCAGCGTGCGCATTTCGGCTTTAGCATGCCGATTCTCTATAACGCCCGCCGTCATCATCACGAAGCGGAAGAACGCTTCAACGCGCGTTACTGCGATCTCGACACACTGTTGCAGGAGTCTGATTTTGTCTGCCTGATCCTGCCATTAACCAACGAAACACATCATCTGTTCAGTAGCGAGCAGTTTGCCAAAATGAAGTCTTCCGCCATTTTCATTAATGCCGGACGTGGCCCGGTGGTCGATGAAAAAGCGTTGATTAGCGCTCTGCAAAACGGCGACATTCATGCCGCAGGTCTGGATGTATTTGAGCAGGAGCCAGTAGCGACAGACTCTCCACTGCTGTCACTGCCCAACGTGGTGGCCGTGCCGCACATCGGTTCCGCCACGCACGAAACGCGCTATAACATGGCGGCCTGCGCGGTGGATAACTTAATCGATGCGCTGCAAGGAAGAGTGGAGAAGAACTGCGTCAACCCGCAGGTCGCGCAATAAACAAAAGGCCGGGTAGCGCTCACGCTTACCCGGCCTTGCATGTATTACAGTACTCTTTTACTGAGTGGCATTCACCGCAGCAGTCCAGGCTTGAGTAAACGCCTGATGCTGAGCAGCCAACGGGCCAATCAACGTGTTGTACTGACTTGCCTGTTGTGAGGTTGGGAACTGGATACCGTTGGCGACAAAGCTCACCTGCGTATCCTGTTGCGCCACAAAATCACCGACCTGCACCAGTTGCTGCGTGAAGATTTGCGCGGCAGGGATCAGCGGCTGTAACGCCTCTGAAGGCGCAGTGACGACTTTATTGTAGACCTGATCAAAGACCGGCTTGAGATCCTCACCCTGCTTCAGCGCACCATGCGCAGCATCTGCCTGCAGTTTCGCATTCTGCAACTGTTGCCCTAACACACCCAGTGCGCCATTTGCCTGACGCAGCGGTTCACGCTGAGTCACATAATCCTGAGGAACACGAATCGCATTTACGCTATCAACGACTGGGCGCAGACCGGAGTCCATCGCCTGATTAATCTGTTGAGAATAGCCATACAGAATCGCGTAATCGGACACAAACGGGCCAAACTGTTTTTTCTGATCGGCGGTCAGCGTTGGTAAACGCTCCCCGCTACGCATTGCAGTATTCTGCAGAAAATCGATAAACGCTTTGCGCTGATCGCCTTCTTTATCAAAACACCCACTCAGGCCAACTACCATTAAGAGCGCCAAAACAGGCGCAAACCAGCGAGAGCAGGACTTACCTGTCGCCATTTTAATACTCCTTTCACCCAAAAATGCGCACAACGACACCCGCGTGCCAGACGTTGACAAGGATAGTCCAGGTCAGGCTCGCAAGATACCCTTTCCGCGTAATCTTGTGAGGGAAAATAACCGCTCCCGCCCCCCTTTTTTTTGCTAAACAATGCGCCATTCAGTACCCAGGGCCATATTTTCGTCATCTTTACAATCGGGAGCGATCGTTCGGAGATCGCGACCTTAATCAGTTTGTTAGCCTGTAAAGGCTTGTCGCTCATACTCTGCTGAAACGAATCCATCACGCAAACCTTAGATCCGACTTCATTTTTTCCGACTACTCTTAAGGAGCTTCGATGAAATTCACGATCCCGCTGTGTGATTTATAGGAGTTCTCAATGGAATACAAAGATCCAATGTTTGAACTGCTGAGCAGTCTGGAGCAGATTGTTTTTAAAGATGTATCGCAGACAGTTACTCTGACGCAAAAAACCAACCCTTTCACCGAATTTGAACAGCTACGACGAGGGACAGGTTTAAAAACAGATGATTTTGCCCGAGTGATGGGCGTGACGGTCGCGATGGTGCATGAATGGGAGTCTAAACGCGTTAAGCCTTCCACTACCGAATTGAAGTTGATGCGCCTGATCCAGGCCGATCCGAGATTAAGTAAGCAGTTGATGGATTGAACTATTTTTTAATTTTGCTGAAGAACGGTCCGGT
>NZ_JAHLQZ010000078.1:0-18210 GCF_018919505.1 Citrobacter sp. S55_ASV_140 | reverse complement strand
TCAGGATCGTGAAAGCCTGTTCTACCTGAATGTGCGTGAGATTCCACCTAAGCCTGATAAGCCGAACGTGCTGCAACTGGCGATGCAGTCGCGCATCAAATTGTTCTACCGGCCGACCGCCATCGTGCCGGAAACGCCGGGCGCGGTGTGGCAAAACCAACTGGTCTTTCACAAGCAGGGGCTACGCTGGACCGTGGATAACCCAACGCCATACTTCGTCACCTTAATCGGTTTAAGCCGTAAGCCGGAAGCGCAGGGCGGCGGCAGGCTGACTGACTTCCCCGGGGTTATGGTTTCACCAAAATCCTCGCTTGATTTCAGCGTTACCGACGGCAGCGTCAGCCAGTTCAGCATGATGTATGTGAACGATTTTGGCGGTCACCCTGAATTGAAATTCAGCTGCACAGGCAATGTGTGTAAAGCATTGCCGATGGAGCAACAGCCCCGGTAAAGGACTCGTAAATGAAAAAGATGCTTTGCGCTCTGCTGATGGCTGGTATGGCCTGCCCGGTTCAGGCCACTAGCGGCCGCCAGGATATGAGCAACGTTTCCGGCGAGTATGGCAACGTCCGCTTTCACGGTCGGGTATTCGTTTCGCCGTGCGTGCTGGATATGGCTTCACGCGATCAGACCATCGATCTGGGTGATATTTCCGCCAGCCGCTTTCGCCAGAGCGGCGATCGCAGCGATCCGGTATTAGTGACGCTGAACCTGAATGGCTGCTTAAAAGGCTCTGGCCATACCTTAAGGGATTTTCCCGGACAGACCAGCGAAATGCCGGAGCTGGCGCATAGCACGGTGGAACGTGGCGTGTCGATGACGCTGATGGCCGAGGGTGCGCCGGAAAACAGCGATCTGGGGCGTATTCGCGGCGATGTGCGTGGTGCGGGCATTCGGCTACTGACCGAACGCAACCAGTTGATTCACCTGAATCAACCGCAACGCATGTGGATCCTCAAACCGGGCGATAACGCGATTCACTTTCTTGCCGCGCTGGAATCTTTTGGCCCGGAGGTGACCGCTGGCGAATTTAACGGTCTGGTCAGACTTAAGCTGGAGTATCTATGAGCGTATTGCACAAAGCGCTGCTGTGGGTCGCCCTGGCTGGCTGTCCGCTGGCCGGGCAGGCATTCACACAGGGGGAAGGTGAGCCGGAGGGCGGGTCGCCGCATCAGTACGATATTGAACTGAGCTCGCTGGATGTCAGCAAAAACCATGTAGGCGGCAGAACGGAGCCTTTTACCTGGAATCTGGGCAGTTGGTATGTGGTGAATTTTTATTGCGAACAGGCCGATATCTCTCGGGAGCCAATTTATTACACCACCACGACCACCATGCCGCCTTCAAATCAGGGAGCGAACCGTTTTCGGTTAAACGAGTATCTGGATGTGGAAGTTCAGGTGTGGGTTGCCGGACGTTATAACAAATACGTCCAGGCACCGTTTACCAACGTTTCAAATCGCAACAGTAACAACAGCTGTAAAAAGCGTAAGGGCTACACGCGCGCCACGAACGTTGAAAGTGGTTCAAAAGGGAAAGTGACGTTTATTGTCACTAAACCCATTATCAATGGCATCAATATCACTTCTCAGTCGCTGGTGGAGGTTGCCGGGCGCATGGGCGGTGCGGGACCTACGCCAACCACGGCGATTTCACGCGTGGTCATTAAATCCGGGCTCATTACCGTGCCGGATAAATGCACCTTCAATCGGGGAGACAAAATCAGCATTGAGTTTGGCGATCTGCCCGGATCCGCTGCAAAGCTCAACGGCACCAATTACAGCAAGTCGATCCCGATACATGTGGTCTGTGAAGGCGGCAGCTTCGATCAGGGCGCGCTGAACATCAATTTAGGTGTACAAACCACCACGGCGTCAGGTACGGCTGGGTTTAACGATCATCTTCTCGGCACGTTGAGTGGCGGACAGAAACGCGACGATCTCGGCATTATGATTAAAGACGAGAGCGGCGGCACCGTAGTGCCCAATCAGTTCTACAACGTGAAGGGTTTTTACCAGAATCAGGGCGACTGGAATCTCACTGCCGCACCGGTGGCAAAGCCGGGCGTGGGGAGCGTTAAGGAAGGCGAGTTTGAAGCCTCTGCCACCGTTGTCGCGCAGTTTCAGTAGGGTAATACCATGACTTTCAGAACGTTAATCGCGGTGAGTACGCTGCTGTTTGGCGCAACGGTTCAGGCTGACACCAAACTGGTCGGCGGCGATATGTATTTTCACGGCACCATCAGAGCGCTGGCCTGCAGCCTGGCGCCCGGCGGCGACAAAATCGAGGTCGATTTCGGGCAAATCGCGACGCAGGATCTCTATCTCTCGGGGCGCAGTAAGCCGGAAAAATTCAGCATCCAGCTACGCGACTGCAACCCGGAGGTCTTCCGTGGGATCTCGGTCACCTTCAGCGGCAAGGAAGATGCGGAGCTTACCGATCATCTGGCGCTGGATAGCAGCGAGCAGGGCGGGGCGTCGGGGATCGGGATTGGGATGAGCGAAGACGATGGCACGGCAATCCGGCTTGATGAAAGTACATCAGTTACAGAGATTACTGAAGGATCGATGACGCTGAATTTTTTGGCGTGGGTCGCGGCAGAGCCGTCGGCGATAAAAAACCAGTCCCTTGAATACGGTCCGTTCAGCGCCAGCGGGACCTGGACGTTGAATTACCAGTAGCATGATGAACGCACTGAATCGTATTGCGCCGCTGCCTGGCCAGAAATTATTGCTGATTGTCAGTCTGTTTTTCTGGTGCGGGATCATGCACCTCTACTGGTTGAATAACGGCGGCAGCGGTCTGTCGTTGCCGCTTAATATTACCAGTTGGATCTACGCTGCGGTATTGGCTGCAAGCGTAACGATGCTACTGCCTCGCCGACGCTGGCGCATCACTGTACCTGCCATGGGATTTACGTTGGGTGCGCTCATCCTGACGCTGCTTTGTCTGCTGACGCCGGGCGTCTGGCGGTCCGAGGCGTTGCTGGTGATGGGGGCGCTATTGGGTGGGGTGCTTGTCTATCTGGTGACATTGCAAATTCCACTTACGGTAAACGTTCGCACGGCATTGCTGGCCCTGTTATGGGGGGCATGCGTCATCGAATGCGTGGCGTTTGTCTATCAGTACTGGCATTGGCCGGGCGTTGATTACTGGGAGTTTGCCTGGCGGCGTGGCACGCGGCCCTACGGTATTTTTCAGCAGGTCAATCTGCTGGCCAGTTTCACGGCGTGCGGCGTGTTGCTGTCAGCGCTGCTCTTTTTACGCCTGGGCGGCAGATACCGAATTGTTATCGGGATTGCTCTGGTGGTGATGGGATTTGTGCTGCATGAATCCCAGTCGCAAACCGGCTTTTTGTCTCTGGCGGTCGGCGAAGTGTTGCTGCTGGCGGTGTTCCCTGCACAACGCCGCACGTTGTTGCTACTTCTGTTGCCTCTGGCGTTAGGTATGGCGGCAGGCGCGGCCGCTCGCCATTTTTTGTCCGTTGCCACGGTAGATCATTTAACGACTTCTCATGTGCGCTGGACGGTGCTGAAAACGTCACTGGCATTATTTGCTGAACGGCCGTGGATGGGATGGGGCGTGGGCAGTTTCGCTGCTGTTTTTCTCGAACGAGCGGGGCCATTGGGGCTGAGCAGCATCTCGCATCCACATAATGAACTGGTGCTGTGGTTGGTGGAGGGCGGTCTGGTTGGGCTGGCGGGCGCGCTGTGTTTTATTGCGGGTGGGTTATGGCTCTGGCTGCACGGAAATCGCTGGCGTCGTGCCTGCCTGGTGGCGGCGTTGCCGGTGGTTATCCATATGTTGACGGAATACCCGGTCAGGCAGTCAACGCCACACTGGTTATTGCTGATCCTGCTGCTTCGTTGCGCAGATGGCGCGCTAAAAGGGACAAGTCTGACGCGCCCGGCGACGTCGTTGATTCGTGGGCTGGCATTTATCTCGTTTCTGACAGCCACTCCCTTGTTGCTTCTCACGCTACAGACGCAACAGCAACTGACGCTGGCGGAACGGCAGTCAACACAGTGGCAACTTGCCGAATCGCTCCCGGTGGGCGGCTGGTTGCTTGCCACACGCTACCGGTTTGATCTCCAGATGGGATACCTGCAACGGTATCAACGTACCCGGGATGCTCGCTGGCTGGAGTTGGTTCGCCGCTGGGCGCCTGACTATGTGCGTGTTCACCCGGACCCGAATATCTCCTTCACGCAAATCTTGCTGGCGTTACAGCAGCGCGACCTGAACCAGGCGCACCGTCTGGCGACGCGCTTTTACCTGATCTACCCGAACGATCGCCGTATCTCCTGGTTACAGGATGCACGACGTCCTTTTAATCAAAAAATGGAATGATATGAACAGACTCAGCGAACAGGCTCAATATGTACCAGAGCTTCCCCGTAATGCCGAACTGCTGCGGATCTCCGGGATCCGTTTGCAGCGCATTCATTTTTTTGATGATGCCTCACTGGATGTCCGTGAGGTGTTAAGCCAGGTACGCACGCCGCTCCCGCTGGATCTTTTTTTCAAGCATCTTTCTGTCAGCGCGAAACAGCAGCTGTTTATGTGGCAAATGCAGCGGGTGCTCGTACTTCCAGGAAGCTATTCGCTGAATTTATCCGTCAGGATGCTGACCTGTCTGTCGTGGATCTCGCGACTCACCAGGCAGGCGCATCAGGGGCGGATTGTTATTGAAATTCAGGATCCCGCGACCATGATGCGTCTGGAAAAGGCAGAGCAGCAGGCGGTATGCATCGCCATAAAAACCCTGGTGCGTCATGGGTTTCGCGTGTGGCTGGATGACGTTTCGCCTGAGCTGTTTTTTGTCTGGCGACTGTCTGGCATCCGTTTTGATGCCATTAAAATTGAAAGCGGGATGTTTCATCAGTTCAGATCATCGGAGTGGCAGTTGCGGGTACTGGTCAATCAATTTCGCGGGCTGGGAGAGCGGGTGGTGATCGAGGGAGTAGAAAGCGCGCAGGATTACGCCATCTGCCGTATGAGCGGCGCAGATGCTGTACAGGGCTTCTTTTTTGAGCAGGAGATTGTGCCGAAAAGCCTGAATCATTGCTGATTCAGGCCCTGGGGATTACTCGCTCAGCGTCTGTGCGATATCTTTCTGTACCTGCTGGCGCTGTTCCGGAGTCAGCACTTTGTTCAGGTCAAAGTAGTATTTCACGCGATAATAACGCGCTTGTTGTTCGATATTGCTGAACGCGGAAAGCTGCTTCTTGACGGCGGTTTCATCCCATTTCCCGGACTTGATAACGTCAATCAATGCGCCGTCTTTAACATCTTTCACTGAAATCTGGCTGACGTTGGTTTCAAGCTGCTGGTGCAGTTTTTTGATCTGCGCAACCTGGTCGGTGGTCAGCTTAAGGTGCTGGACTACCGGGTCCTGAGCTGGGGCGGGAACGTTGGATACATTTGCTGCAAACGTGCTAAAAGAAGCGCCAGCTACGGTTGCAGCCAGCAAAGTCATGCGAACGAAGTTCTTCATTATTGAAATCCTGATAAAGGAATTATTAACATTGTCAGACACTCGCCGGTTACGAGTGTTTATCCCTTGCAGAATACGTTGCCTGAAGCATGTCGCCACGCGAATTTGTTTTGCGGTTGGTTACGGAGTGCAACAATCCCGCTATGCAAAAATGTTGCGCAGCGGGAGGAGAGGCGATATCTACAGCGCAAACGGGTCGGCGTCCTGCCAGGCGGGAAACTTTTCGCGATACTCACGCAGCGCCGAGAGCGACAGCTCAGCGTCAATGCGCGTGGCCTGATGCGGCTCGGCGGTGGCAATAATCTCACCCTGTGGATTTATCACCCGGCTGTCACCGCGATAATGATGACCGTTACCGTCAGTTCCTACACGGTTACATCCTGCTACATACGCCTGATTCTCAATCGCCCGTGCAGTGAGCAGAACCTGCCAGTGCAGCGAACGCGGCGCGGGCCAGTTAGCCACATACAAAGCGAGGTCGTAATCGTTACGGTTGCGCGACCACACCGGAAAACGCAGGTCATAACAGATTAACGGCAGAATGCGCCAGCCGCGCCATGCAAAAATAACGCGCGCATCTCCCGCCTGGTAATGCTGATGTTCATCCGCCATGCGGAACAGATGACGTTTGTCATAGAAATGCACATTACCTTCAGGCTCGACCAGAAAAAAGCGGTTAACCGCACCGCGTTCGGAGTGAATCGCGGCACTGCCCGCGATCAGGGCGTTCGTTTGTTGCGCTTTGGCGCGCATCCAGCTTACGACCTCTTCCTGCGGCAGCGATTTGTTTGCTGCTTCCATCGCAAATCCGCTGGTAAACATCTCGGGCAACACAATCACATCACGTCCGGTGACGGTTTCCAGTTGTCGGTCGAAATGGCGCAGGTTGGCCGGGCCATCCATCCAAATCAACGGTTGTTGCAGCAGAGTAATTTTCAAACCAGGCACGATCGAGGCTCCTCGTTGAACAACATTTTGACACTGTAGCATGAGCTTTAACGAAAATGTGGCAATAAGAAATCTCCCCGCATATAGCGTAATGCTGTTCAGTTAACGCCTCTGTTTCAGAAAGCATCACCAGTATTGGTAGAAGTTATGAATATGCTGCCTCAGAGAAAGGGTTCCGTTCACCTCATGTTCATTGTTTCTCTGAAACATCGATTCCTGTGAACGTGTAAAGGGCGTTCTCCGCCACGCCCTTTACCATCCCGGCTCCCGGCGGGAAAATTGTTGCTGCGCAATACCCTCCGCTTATTCCTTCAGGCTACCGGGCCGGGCGCGATGAAGCGTCCCTGCAAAGCGCGCCCTGAGCCAGCATCCATGCTGGCTCTCCCGGCCTTACGGAAACACGTCGGCAATTTTCAGCCGGACCAGCCCACACCTCACCATCTGCGTTTTTGGTCTGAACAGCAAAACAGATTTAACTGGAAGTCAGAGCATTGAAGCGATGACTCCGGTCCGGCTGAAAATCGATGAGGCGTTGACGGCTGACCGGGGTTGCCCGCAGGGATGCGGGCAGAGGGGACGGCCTGCATGGAGGCAGGCTCGGCCCCGACCCGACAGGCAGACGGCATAAGACGAATGAATCGCGAAGCGACGATTTTCCCGCCGGGAGCCTGGGATGCAAGGGAGGCGGCGGGAGCCTCCCTTGCACGTTCATGTGTAATGCGGTTTCAGAGAAGTTATGAGCATAAGGTGAACGTAATCCTGTTCATAGGTGGAATGTTCACCCTATATGCTTAACTGACTGGCATTACCCATTTAGCGGTGCTTAATGCCGTGCGGAAGGTTATGCCGCTTCGACTTTACGCACTTTCTCTGGCAGCTTTACCGGCTGCGTCGCCAGCTCCTCGGGTTCGAAGTCATCCACGTTAATGCTGCGCAGACGGCTCGCTTCGGCTTTCACCAGAATCGCGGCTTCGTCTTTATCAATCAACCCTTTGGCCAGCGCGTTATGCGCCAGTTCGTCCAGGCGGGTAAACGGCAGGTTTTTACCCAACTCTTTGCAGATCCGCTGGTGGATAGGGTCGGCTGCAATCACGTCCAGCAGAGCCTCTTCCAGCAAACCGACCGGGTTATGCTCGCTTGGCGTCAGGTATTGACCGCGACCAAGGCGAGAACGGGTGGCGCTCGGAACCTGCAAAATCTTCGCGACCTTATGATCCAGCTTGTCGGACGGTGCATGATAGTGGCGACCGGTCGGGAAGATAACCACACTCAGCAAACCGGCAACCAAACGGTTCGGGAAGTTTTTCAGCAGATCGTCCATCGCCTGTTCGGCTTTGTACAACGCATCCTGGATGCCCCAGTGAACCAACGGCAGGTCGGCTTCATTACGGCCTTCATCGTCATAACGCTTCAGCACCGCGGAGGCCAGGTACAGCTGACTTAACACATCCCCCAGTCGCGCCGAGATACGCTCACGACGCTTCAGGCTACCGCCCAGAACGGCCATGGACACATCCGAAAGCAGTGCCAGGTTGGCGCTCAGACGGTTCAGGTGCTGATAGTAACGTTTGGTCGCATCGGCGGTTGGCGTGCTGCTGGTTAAGCCACGCGTCAGGCCCAGCCAGAAACTGCGTACTTTATTGCTGCCAACGTGACCGATATGTTTGAACAGCAACTTATCGAACGCATTCACATCGTTATTCTGCGCTGCAGCCATCTCTTCCAGCACATACGGATGGCAGCGAATCGCACCCTGACCGAAGATCATCATGCTACGGGTCAGAATGTTAGCGCCTTCAACGGTAATGGCGATAGGCGCCCCCTGATAAGCACGGGCGAGGAAGTTGCTTTCGCCAAGCATGATGCCTTTACCGCCAGTAATATCCATGGCATCGATGATTGATTGCTGTCCACGGTGAGTACAGTGATACTTCACGATAGCCGACAGTACCGCCGGTTTTTCACCCAGCATAATGCCGTAGGTAATCAGCGACGCCGCAGCATCCATCACGTAGGCGTTACCGGCAATACGCGCCAACGGCTCTTCAATACCTTCCATCTTGCCGATAGAGATTTTGAACTGGCGACGAATATGCGCATACGCGCCGGTTGCCATTGCGACCGACTTCACGCCGCCCGTGGAGTTAGACGGCAGGGTAATACCGCGCCCCACAGACAAACATTCCACCAGCATACGCCAGCCCTGACCGGCCATTTTTGGGCCACCGATAATGTAATCAATCGGCACGAAGACATCTTTACCCAGTGTCGGACCGTTCTGGAACGGCACGTTCAGCGGGAAGTGGCGGCGACCAATCTGTACGCCCGGCGTTGAGGTTGGGATCAGCGCACAGGTAATGCCGAGATCTTCTTCCCCACCCAGCAGTTTTTCCGGGTCGGAGAGTTTAAATGCCAGACCCAGTACGGTAGCGATAGGCGCCAGCGTGATATAACGTTTGTTCCAGGTCAGGCGCATCCCCAGCACCTGCTGGCCCTGCCAGTCGCCCATACAAACCACGCCGGTATCAGGGATCGCGCCTGCGTCGGAGCCTGCTTCCGGGCTGGTCAGAGCGAAACATGGGATCTCCTGACCGCGTGCCAGACGCGGCAGGTAATGATTCTTCTGCTCTTCGGTGCCGTAATGCTGCAGCAGTTCGCCTGGGCCTAATGAGTTAGGTACGCCGACGGTGATCGCGAGGATCCCGGAGACGCCGGAGAGTTTCTGCAATACGCGAGCCTGAGCATACGCGGAGAATTCCAGCCCGCCGTACTCTTTCTTAATGATCATCGCAAAGAAGCGGTGTTCTTTCAGATACGCCCACAGTTCCGGCGGCAGATCCGCGAGTTCGTGGGTGATCTGGAAGTCATTCGCCATGCGGCATGCTTCTTCCACCGGACCATCAATAAACGCTTGTTCTTCAGCTGTCAGGTGCGGCTGAGGATAGTTATGCAGTTTTTTCCAGTCTGGTTTCCCCTGGAACAGGTCGCCTTCCCACCAGGTTGTACCGGCATCAATCGCCTCTTTCTCTGTACGCGACATGGGCGGCATGACTTTACGGAAACCGCGGAACACCGGCGCAGAGATCATGGATTTGCGCATCGGCGTCAAGTTAAACGGTACGAGAATAATGGCCAGAGGAACCAGCAGCCAGACTGACCACAGACCAGCCACGCCAAGCGCAGCCGTCCAGGCGAGCAAAATTAAGCTGCTGAGGAATAAGCTCACGCGGTGATAGAACAATACGCCGAGCAGAACAACCGTAGCGATAATACTCAAAATCATCATAACGAAAAGCTCCCTTGCTTGTAGGAGGTCTGACCACTTGTGATGATATGGTTGTAGTGGATGTAAATTCTTTTAGCAATGTGTTTACAAAATAATTACAACAAAGCTCACATTGTTGGTGTTTTAACCGGCACAAAAAATCAAAAGCCGCGGCCATTCCTGTGGCTTGCACTTCTCGCTGGTAGCGCTATCCGGTACACTGCATCCTGTCATTTACATTCATGCTGAAGGATATCCTCATGTACCAGGATCTTATTCGTAACGAACTGAGCGAAGCGGCGGAAACGCTGGCTAATTTTCTTAAAGATGACGCCAATATTCACGCCATTCAGCGCGCGGCGGTCCTGTTGGCAGACAGCTTTAAAGCCGGTGGTAAGGTACTTTCTTGCGGTAACGGCGGTTCCCATTGCGATGCGATGCACTTCGCCGAAGAGCTGACCGGGCGCTATCGTGAAAACCGCCCAGGTTATCCGGCTATCGCTATCTCTGACGTTAGCCACATCTCCTGCGTCAGCAACGATTTCGGTTACGATTATGTGTTCTCCCGTTACGTTGAAGCCGTGGGACGCGAGGGCGATGTCCTGTTAGGCATCTCTACTTCGGGTAACTCTGGTAACGTGATTAAAGCGATTGCCGCAGCGCGTGAGAAGGGGATGAAAGTCATCACCCTGACCGGTAAAGATGGCGGCAAGATGGCGGGCAGCGCGGATATCGAAATTCGTGTGCCGCACTTTGGCTACGCTGATCGTATTCAGGAAATTCATATCAAAGTGATCCATATCCTGATTCAACTGATCGAAAAAGAGATGGTTAAATCATAAGAAGGCGATTGCCGGATGGCGGCTGAAGCCTTATCCGGCCTACATGAGCTCCACGTAGGCCTGATAAGCGCAGCGCCATCAGGCAGTTCACGGTTTTAAGGTAGGTGATGTATGTGCGAACTGCTCGGGATGAGCGCCAATGTGCCAACCGATATCTGCTTTAGCTTCACCGGGCTGGTTCAGCGCGGCGGAGGGACCGGGCCGCACAAAGACGGCTGGGGTATTACGTTTTATGAGGGTAAGGGTTGCCGTACGTTTAAAGATCCGCAACCCAGCTTTAATTCGCCTATCGCCAAACTGGTACAAGACTATCCCATCAAATCCTGTTCCGTGATTGCCCACATTCGTCAGGCGAATCGTGGGGAAGTGGCGCTGGAAAATACCCATCCATTTACCCGTGAACTATGGGGACGCAACTGGACGTATGCCCATAACGGACAGCTCAGCGGTTATAAATCGCTGGAGACCGGTAATTTCCGCCCGGTCGGTGAAACTGACAGCGAAAAAGCCTTCTGCTGGCTGCTGCACAAGCTGACAGAGCGTTATCCACGCACGCCAGGTAATATGACAGCGGTGTTTAAATATATCGCGGTGCTGGCAGGAGAACTGCGGGAGAAGGGCGTCTTCAACATGCTGTTGTCTGACGGTCGTTATGTGATGGCTTTCTGCTCGACCAACCTGTTTTGGATCACCCGTCGAGCGCCATTTGGCGTAGCGACGCTGCTGGATCAGGATGTGGAAATTGATTTTAGCTCAGAGACCACACCCAATGATGTGGTCACCGTGATTGCCACTCAGCCGTTAACCGGCAATGAAACCTGGCAAAAGATTATGCCAGGCGAATGGGCATTATTTTGTCTCGGGGAGCGAGTAGTTTGATGCCAGCTGCGGTTGAACGACTTCGTGACTCAACGGCTTGCTGATAACGTAACGGCCATCGACGACGGAAACGGTCGGTGGCTTCCGCGTTTGTTCAAAGTAATCGTATCCTGGCTTTAACTGGGCCCAGAAATCTTTGTAATACGAAAACTTATGGCGCTGCATATTGGCATCGGTCATGCGGAACGGGTAAATGCTAACCTGTACGCTGGATTGCCCGAACACCAGAGCGCCGGTGACAAACTGGAAAATCTCATCAATACCGTTGTCGGTCATCGCATAGCAGCCGACGGAAACGCAGGCGCCGTGGATCATCAGGTATTTACCTTCATAACCGTGTGCACGGTCGTAGGCGTTAGGGAAACCGATGTTAATCGCTTTATAGAAGCGGCTATCCGGTTTGAGCTGTCCGCGTTGTACGCTGTAAAAACCTTCCGGGCTTTTGAAATCACCCTGACGCTGTTTCGGCCCTAAGCCGCCGGAATAATTGCAGATCTTATAACTGTCGAGCAATTGATACTGTTCGCCCATCTTGACGTACAGATCGAGCGTTCGCTCTTCTTTGAAGATCTGGATATAGACAGGGGAGCCCATTAACTGCTGCTTATATTCTTTGCTGACAGGCGTGGTCGGGCTGCTGCTGCTCAGCAAACCAGCAAATGAAACGCACGGCAATAAAAGCATCGCAAGAAAAAATGCGATTTTACGCATACTGCTTATTCCTTGATAAAACGATTACACACGCCAGGACGGCAAAAAGAGTCCCCAAATCGGATAAATCTGGATCTGGAGCGCTCACATTAGCACCAAGAGAGTTTTTCGCAAGTCTCTCGTGCGGCGTTTACACTTTAGTTTTTCTTTATACGAAAAATTGCGCTTAAAGGCTGTCAGACACGGGCCTATTTTGCGGGCTACTGCTCTGCATTTCGTCTTATTAATAAAGAATGTCTAATGTATTGAATTTAAAAAATTAATTATTTAATAATCGAATATTAACCCGGAATGACGGGCAATAGCGCTAGACTGCGGCGAACGTGTTTGACCAGGTATTCTTCTTTTCATGTTTTTTGTCTCTGCGCCCCGTTGCTTCTTGCCGGGCCTGCTGTCTTTGTGTGTTGTGCTGTCATTACCGTCTGTCGCCAAAGTTCAGCCCCACTTATCTGACGCCCAGTTAAGCTATGCGGCGCAATTGCGTATGCGTAACCGCGCCCGGCTGCTGAAGCAGTATCACGCCCAGGTAAAAAAACAGGCAAGCTACGTGGTGGAAGGCAACGCAGAAAGTAAACGCGCGCTGCGCCAGCAGAATCGGACGCTGATTAAACAGCACCCTGAGTGGTTCCCGGGGCCGCTAAAAGCCAGCGACCATCGCTGGCAGGAGCTGGCTGAGAATGACCATTTTCTCAGTAGCGATCATCTGCACAATATCACCGAAGTGGCTATCCACCGACTTGAGCAGCAGTTAGGCAAACCTTATTTGTGGGGCGGTACCAGTCCGGATGAAGGGTTTGACTGTAGCGGACTGATTTTTTATGCCTACAACAAAATCCTGGCGGCAAAATTGCCCCGTACGGCGAATGAAATGTATCACTACCGACGGGCAACGATTGTCTCTAACCGCGATCTTCGCCGTGGTGATTTAGTGTTCTTTCATATTCACAGCCGGGATATTGCCGATCATATGGGCGTCTATTTGGGGCAGGGGCAATTTATTGAATCACCGCGGACGGGAGAAACCATTCGGGTAAGCAATTTATCCGATGACTTCTGGCAGGATCATTATCTTGGCGCCCGTCGTATTCTTACGGAAAATACGATTCTGTAATCAAAAGGCGGTGCAATCACACCGCCGCGCCAGGCGTTAACTCAACGCCCCCATGATCTTTAATTCCAGCTCATCCGGAACTTCGTTATAAGACAACACCTGTAGGCCCGGGGCAAACAGGCGCGCATAGCGCGCGAGCAGAGGACGTAACTGCGGCGCGACCAATAGCACTGGCTCTTTCCCCGCCGCTTTCATCTGCTCTTTTATCTGCGGCATATTGGTCTGAAACTGATTCAGCATATTGGGATCGACCGGCACGCTATCCAGCACCACTTTTCCACTTTGCAGAGCCTGATTCACCACATTCGCCAGCAGATTCTCCAGGTCACTATTCAGCGTATATACCGCCAGCTCATCTTTACGCACAAACGGATGGGTAATGCTGCGACGTAGCGCCAGACGCACATCCGCCGTTAACAGAATATGATCTTTGGTCACAGCGCTACTGGCGACCAGTACGGTGGCTATGGTGACGATATCGCGCAATGACACGCCTTCGATAAGCAGCGCCCGGTAGACTTTCAACAGTTGGCTGTAATTCAGCGCTGCGCTCAAATCTTCCGCCAGACGCGGCGCCATAGAAGAAAGACGGTTATGCAACTGCGTAATGTCATCGTAATTAAACAGCTCTGGAATATAGTTGCGAATGATCTTATTCACATGCGTCGCAATGACGCTGGCGCTATCGATAACCTGATACCCCATATTTAACGCTTTGGCTTTTTGCGCCGGAACAATCCAGGTGACCGGCATACCGTAGGCCGGATCGTGGCCTAAAACACCGTCGATCTCGCCATAGGTTTCACTGGAGGGCAGCGCCATCAGCTTATCTGCGGGAATGTCGGCCTCATCGGCCTTGATCCCATTGATAAAAATCGCGTACTGGGTCGGTTTGAGGCGGAAGTTTTCGCGAATGCGAATTTCCGGTAACAACACGCCGTTGCTGTCTGAGATCACCTGCCGCACACCGCGAATACGCTGAGTGAGCGGATTCCCTTTGGATTTATCGACCAACGACACCAGCTTGTATCCCAGACTCAGGCTGATAGGTTCAATTAAAGGGATGGTTTCCCAACTGACCTGCTGCTCGGTGGTTTCAGCGATGGTTTTGGTCAGCGTTTCGAGATTTTTCTCTTCGGTCTCTGCAACCTTGGGGCGCTTGCTCATGCGCCAGGCGGTGAATCCCAGCAGGGCGCTGAAAATCAGGAAGGGGAAATGCGGCATCCCCGGCACCACTGCCAGCACAAACATAATGCTGGTGGCGGTATACAGCACCGAGGGGCTGGCCAGTAGTTGGCTACGCACGTCTGTGGCAATATCGCCGCTGTCACTTACGCGGGTGACGATGATCGCTGCCGCTGTCGACAACAGCAGAGAAGGGATCTGGGCGACCAGACCGTCACCGATGGTCATCAGTACGTATTGCTGGAATGCGGCTTCGGCGCTTAAATCGTATTTAAAGATCCCGATACAGACGCCGCCGATCAGGTTGATAGCCAGGATCATCATCCCGGCGATGGCATCGCCGCGCACAAACTTTGACGCACCATCCATCGCGCCATAGAAATCCGCTTCGCCCGCCACGTCTTTACGTCGCGCTTGCGCCTGCGCCTGATTAATCAGTCCTGCATTCAGATCGGCGTCGATCGCCATCTGCTTACCGGGCATGGCGTCAAGCGTAAAACGAGCAGAAACTTCGGAGATACGCTCCGCGCCTTTGGTCACCACGATAAAGTTAATGATCATCAGAATGATGAACACCACGAAACCAACGACAAAGTTACCGCCGATCACCACCTGACCGAAGGACTCAATCACCTTACCGGCAGCGCCTGCGCCCATGTGACCGTGCAGTAATACCACGCGCGTTGACGCCACGTTCAGCGTCAATCGCATCAGGGTGGTGATCAGCAGAATGGTCGGGAACAAGCTGAATTCGAGCGGGCGTTTTGCAGAAACGGCCACTAACAGCACCATCACCGCCAGCACGATGTTAAAGGTGAACAGAATATCCAGCAGGGCCGGTGGTAACGGCAGGATCACCATGGCCAGGATACACAGTATAACCAGCGGAATGCCGATGTTACCGTTACGCAGCAGCGCCAGGAATTGTTTAGTTGTTTTCGGCATCCAGTTTAAGAACCTCTTTTGGAATGGAAATATGTCTGTTCAGCGAAGGACGTGCTTGTGAACCGTCACGCCAGTGCTTCATTTGCAGTACATAGGTCAGGACGTGTGCAATCGCCCGATACAGTTGAAATGGGATCTGTTGATTCACCTGGGTGGTGTAATAAACGGAGCGTGCCAGCTTAGGAAACTCAACGACTTCAATATTGCTTTCTGCCGCTACCTGCCGGATATACAGCGCAATTTCATCGGTGCCTTTGGCAACCACGAAAGGCGCGGCGGCGCGTGACTGGTCGTATTGTAGCGCCACGGCATAGTGGGTTGGGTTGGTGATTACCACATCGGCTTTTGGCACAACTTTACGAATTTGCCCCATCGCCATTTGCCGTTGCAAGCGACGTATTCTGGCCTTAACCTCGGGTTTACCTTCCTGATTTTTATACTCTTCCTTCACTTCCTGTTTCGTCATTTTCAGCCCTTTGGTGAACATTTTTTTCGCCAGAGGGACATCGATCAACGCAAAGAAAACAAACAGGATGACAAAGTTGCGCATGATGCTGCTGTACAGCGCCAGACCATCGCTGACGGCCTGTTTGAAATGAAGCTCTTGTAAGCCGAGAAATGCGGCAACGTTATTGCGTACGCTGATCCATAGCATCACCAGCAGCACTATCGCTTTGAGCGTCATCTTGCCGGTATCCACCAGATGGTCGGTGGAAAACAGGCGACCAATCCCTTTGAGCGGGCTTAATTTGCTAAAGTCCGGCAATATTTTTTTCGGCAGGAATAGCCAGCCTCCCGGAACCAGTGAGGCAAACAGCGCGGCAACCGGCATGGGTAACAGCGTCAGGATGAATTTCCCCAGAATCAGCAGATGGTGTTCAAGGAACTGACCGATGATGTCCGGGTCATTAATGTTCTGTGCGTACTGATGCACGCTGGTAAAGCTTTCGCGCACGAAATCTTCGTACCAGGGAAAGCTGCTGGAGATCACCATAAATGCGGCAAACAGACTGGCGGCAAGCCCCATATCTTTTGAACGCGGTATTTGTCCCTCTTGTCTGGCCTTGCGAAGTTTTTGCGCCGAGGGTTTTTCTGTTTTTTCTTCGCTACTGCTATCCGCCATAGTGTCCCTTCAACGCGTCAAGCTGCTGTAAGACGAAATTCGCCAGGTGCAAATAGTGGTCGGGCAGGTTGTAAAGCAGGGTTGCAAAGCAGAACAGACCCGCCAGCATGTTGATGGGAAAACCTAATGAGTACAGGTTGAGCGGTGGTGCAATACGGTTTAGCAGACCAAAGCAGCCCTGAACAATCAGCATGATAAAGGTCGTCGGCAGCGCCAGCAGCGTGGCGGCGGCGAATACCCAGCCCAGCGCCAGAGAAATCGTGCGCAGAGATTGCGGATGCAACGCATTGCCAATCGGCCAGTAAGTAAAGCCTTTAAATAAAATACTCACCAGCAGCAGATGCCCGTCCATGGCAAAAAACAGTATCACCGCGTAGATGTTGATCATTTCCGCCAGCACCGTCGTTGACGCGCCGCTGCTGGGGTCGTTCATCACCGCCATGCTCATCCCCATATTAAAAGAGAGGATTTGGCCCGCCAGTTGTAGCGCTAAAAATAAAAACTGCAGCATCAGGCCGAAAAGCATTCCCCACAGAAACTGCTCTGCGGTCAAAATAATGCTGTTGATCGACAGCAGGCTGGTGGGTACCGGGTGGGGGATAAGCGGCGTAATGATAAAGGCCAACGCCAGGGACAAAATAATGCGTATACGTATGGTCAGCGCGGCATTATCCAGCACCGGCGCGTAGTGAATAAACGCCATAATGCGCACGAAGGGAAACCACATGCCCAGTATCAGATTACTTAACTGTGTAATATCTGTTTCGCGCATGTCAGTGCACCAGAATGGCGGCCTGAGAGAACAGATGCACGCAGAGATCGCTCAACTGGACGATCATCCATTTTCCGCAAATACCCAATACCGCGAGGGTGACGATCAGCCTGGGTAAAAAACTAAGCGTTTGTTCGTTAATCTGCGTCACAGCCTGAAAAATGCTGACCAACATACCGACCAGCAGGCTGGGAACGACTAACACGCAGACTAAAATGATCACGACTTTTATACCGCTGGCGACGATGTCTGCGGCTACATCAATGGTTAGCATGTCAGCTCTCCGTTAGCCCAGTCCCAGACCGCGAATGCTGGAGGTCAGCGTACCAACGGTCAGCGCCCAGCCATCAATAAGCACAAACAGCATCAGCTTAAAGGGCAGCGAAACGATCAGCGGTGACAGCATCATCATCCCCATCGCCATCAGTACGCTGGCGACGATCAGATCGATCACGAGGAACGGAATGTAAATCATAAAACCTATCTGGAAGGCGGTTTTGAGTTCGCTTAGCACATAGGCGGGAACGATAATAGAAAGATCCTGATCGACTGCATTCCCTTTCGCGTTGGCGATCGTCATTATCTGCGCAATCGCTTTTTTATTGGTTTGCGCCAACATAAAACGTTTCAATGGCGAAGCGGCTGTACTCAGGGCGTCGGGGAGCGTGATTTGATCGTTTTCAAAAGGGACTACGGCATGATCGTAAATGTTGATCCAGATTGGGCGCATCACCAGCATGGTTAACGACAGGGCAATGCCAATCAGTATGCGGTTCGGCGGCGTTTGCTGCAGCCCTAATGCCTGACGCAGTAGGGAAAGAACAATAATAAAACGGGTAAAACAGGTCATCATCAGCACCAGGGTAGGCAGAATGCCCACCAGGGTCATCAGGATTAGGACCTGGATTTTTACGCTGTATTCCTGGCTATTT
>NZ_JAHLQZ010000077.1:0-18236 GCF_018919505.1 Citrobacter sp. S55_ASV_140 | reverse complement strand
ATTATCGCCCCACAAACAGAGGTCTTGAAGGCAAGATTGGCGAAAAGCTCGCCTGGCTCGCCGGACAGGATCAAAATAGCCCTATAAAACGCTACCGTTAGTGTTATCGTTGCGGTAATGTTGTCTCTGTATCTCTGTGACCGCAGGCTGTGGTCACTTTTCCCATTTTAATTCGATAAGCACAGGATAAGCATGCTCGATCCCAATCTGCTGCGTAATGAGCCAGACGCAGTCGCAGAAAAACTGGCAAGCCGGGGCTTTAAGCTGGATGTAGATAAGCTGCGCGCTCTTGAAGAGCGTCGTAAAGTTCTGCAGGTACAAACTGAAAACCTGCAGGCAGAGCGTAACTCTCGATCGAAATCCATTGGCCAGGCAAAAGCGCGCGGGGAAGATATCGAGTCTTTACGTCTGGAAGTGAACAAACTGGGCGAAGAGCTGGATGCCGCGAAAGCTGAACTTGATACCTTACAGGCCGAGATCCGCGACATTGCGCTGACCATTCCTAACCTGCCAGCGGATGAAGTTCCGGTGGGTAAAGATGAAAATGACAACGTCGAAGTCAGCCGCTGGGGTACACCGCGTGAGTTTGATTTCGAAGTCCGCGATCATGTTACCCTGGGTGAAATGCACACGGGTCTTGATTTCGCCGCTGCGGTGAAGCTTACCGGCTCTCGTTTCGTGGTCATGAAAGGGCAGATCGCACGTATGCATCGTGCGCTGTCTCAGTTCATGCTGGATCTGCATACCGAACAGCATGGTTACAGCGAAAACTATGTTCCGTATCTGGTTAACCATGACACGCTGTACGGTACCGGGCAACTGCCGAAATTCGCTGGCGATCTGTTCCATACCCGTCCGTTGGACGAAGAAGCTGACAGCAGCAACTACGCGCTGATCCCAACGGCCGAAGTTCCGCTGACTAACCTGGTGCGTGACGAAATCATTGACGAAGATGTGCTGCCGATCAAAATGACCGCGCATACGCCGTGCTTCCGTTCTGAAGCAGGCTCTTACGGTCGTGATACCCGTGGTCTGATCCGTATGCACCAGTTCGATAAAGTTGAGATGGTGCAGATTGTTCGTCCGGAAGATTCAATGGACGCACTGGAAGAGATGACCGGCCACGCCGAGAAGGTTCTTCAACTGCTGGGCCTGCCGTACCGTAAGATCATTTTGTGCACAGGTGACATGGGCTTCGGCGCATGCAAAACCTACGATCTGGAAGTGTGGATCCCAGCGCAGAATACCTATCGCGAAATCTCATCCTGCTCCAACGTGTGGGATTTCCAGGCGCGTCGCATGCAAGCGCGTTGCCGCAGCAAATCCGACAAAAAGACCCGTCTGGTGCATACCCTGAACGGTTCCGGTCTGGCAGTTGGACGTACGCTGGTGGCGGTAATGGAAAACTATCAGCAGGCAGATGGCCGCATTCAGGTTCCGGAAGTACTACGTCCGTACATGAATGGCCTGGAATTCATCGGCTAACCTATTTTTCTATGCTAAAAAGCGCCTCAGGGCGCTTTTTTTATGCCCGTTTGACGTTGGACAATAACCCTTACCTACATAGGAGTAATACTGCCTTCGAATGAAAGTCAGTATCTACCAGTCTGTATAGTGATACTAGCGATATATAAAAATATATACAACGAGTATTTATTTTTTGTTTATTGTGAGCAGCAGAGTGAGCCCCTATGAAAACTAAGATCCCCGATGCCGTGCTGGCAGCTGAGGTTAGTCGCCGCGGTTTGGTAAAAACGACGGCGATAGGCGGGCTGGCGGTGGCCAGTAGCGCGTTTACCCTGCCATTTACCCGTATTGCAAACGCTGCAGAAGCCATTAATCCCACGCAGCGCAATGAGAAAGTCATCTGGAGCGCGTGTACGGTGAACTGCGGTAGCCGCTGTCCACTGCGGATGCATGTGGTAGACGGTGAAATAAAATATGTCGAAACCGACAACACAGGTGATGATAACTATGACGGCCTGCACCAGGTGCGTGCTTGTCTGCGTGGTCGCTCCATGCGTCGTCGCGTTTATAATCCCGATCGTCTGAAATACCCGATGAAACGTGTTGGTAAGCGCGGCGAAGGTAAATTTGAGCGCATCAGTTGGGATGAGGCGTACGAGATTATTGCCAGCAACATGCAGCGTCTGATTAAAGACTATGGTAACGAATCTATCTATCTGAACTACGGCACCGGCACGCTGGGTGGCACCCTGACACGCTCCTGGCCGCCGGGTAAAACCCTGGTGGCACGTCTGATGAACTGCTGTGGTGGGTACCTGAATCACTACGGGGACTACTCTTCGGCACAAATCGCTGCCGGGTTGAACTACACCTACGGCGGCTGGGCCGACGGTAACAGCCCATCCGATATAGAAAACAGCAAGCTGGTGGTGCTGTTCGGTAATAACCCTGGTGAAACCCGTATGAGCGGGGGCGGGGTAACCTACTACCTTGAACAGGCGCGCCAGAAATCCAATGCCCGGATGATTATTATCGATCCCCGATATACCGACACCGGCGCGGGGCGTGAAGATGAATGGATCCCGATCCGTCCTGGTACAGATGCGGCGCTGGTTAATGGTCTGGCGTATGTTCTGATCACCGAAAACCTGGTGGACCAGGCGTTCCTCGACAAATACTGCGTGGGTTACGACGAGAAAACCTTACCGGCCGACGCGCCGAAGAATGGCCACTATAAGGCGTATATTCTTGGGCAGGGGACAGACGGTATTGCCAAGACCCCGGAATGGGCGGCGCAGATTACCGGTATTCCCGCTGACCGTATCATCAAACTGGCGCGTGAAATTGGCAGCGCTAAACCGGCATACATCAGCCAGGGTTGGGGGCCGCAGCGTCATGCTAACGGTGAAATAGCGACCCGCGCTATTTCTATGCTGGCCATTCTGACCGGTAATGTTGGTATCAACGGCGGCAACAGCGGTGCGCGTGAGGGTTCATACAGTCTGCCGTTTGAGCGTATGCCTACGCTGGAAAACCCTGTTGAAACCAGCATCTCAATGTTTATGTGGACGGACGCTATTGAGCGTGGCCCGGAGATGACGGCGCTGCGTGACGGCGTTCGCGGCAAAGATAAGCTTGATGTTCCGATTAAAATGATCTGGAACTATGCTGGTAACTGCCTGATTAACCAGCACTCTGATATTAACCGTACGCACGAAATCCTGCAGGATGAGAAAAAGTGCGAGATGATCGTGGTCATCGACTGCCATATGACCTCCTCGGCGAAATATGCGGATATTTTGCTGCCAGACTGTACCGCTTCCGAACAGATGGACTTCGCGCTGGATGCGTCCTGCGGAAACATGTCCTATGTGATTTTCACCGATCAGGCGATCAAACCACGTTTCGAATGCAAGACTATCTACCAGATGACCAGCGAGCTGGCGAAACGCCTTGGCGTCGAGCAGCAGTTTACCGAAGGTCGTACTCAGGAAGAGTGGATGCGTCATCTGTATGAGCAGTCGCGTAAAGCCATTCCTGAACTGCCTGGGTTTGAAGAGTTCCGCAAACAAGGCATCTTTAAGCAGCGAGATCCTGAAGGGCACCACGTGGCGTACAAAGCGTTCCGTGAGGATCCCAAAGCCAATCCGCTCACCACGCCGTCGGGTAAGATCGAAATTTATTCGCAGCAGCTTGCCGAGATCGCGGCAACCTGGGAACTGCCGGAAGGGGATGTGATCGATCCATTGCCGATTTATACCCCTGGCTTTGAAAGTTTAGACGATCCGCTGGTAGAGAAATTCCCGCTGCAACTGACCGGCTTCCACTACAAATCTCGCGTTCACTCGACCTATGGCAACGTAGATGTTCTGAAAGCATCCTGCCGCCAGGAAATGTGGATCAATCCGTTGGATGCGCAGCGACGTGGCATTAACAACGGCGACAAGGTACGCATCTTTAACGATCGTGGCGAGGTGCATATCGAAGCGAAAGTGACGCCGCGTATGATGCCCGGCGTGGTGGCATTAGGCGAAGGGGCCTGGTACGACCCGGACACGAAGCGTGTGGATCAGGGCGGCTGTATTAACGTCCTGACGACTCAGCGTCCTTCTCCTCTCGCGAAGGGGAATCCGTCACATACGAACCTTGTTCAGGTTGAAAAGGTGTAAGGAGTAACCGATGACAACCCAGTATGGATTTTTTATTGATTCCAGCCGTTGCACCGGTTGCAAAACCTGCGAACTGGCCTGCAAAGACTTCAAAAATTTAACCCCGGATGTCAGTTTCCGCCGCATTTACGAGTACGCGGGTGGCGACTGGCAAGAAGACAATGGCGTCTGGCATCAAAACGTCTTTGCCTATTACCTCTCTATTGCCTGTAACCACTGTGAAGACCCGGCCTGCACCAAGGTGTGTCCGAGCGGCGCGATGCACAAACGTGAAGATGGCTTTGTCGTCGTGGATGAAGATGTGTGCATTGGCTGTCGGTATTGCCACATGGCCTGTCCTTACGGTGCGCCCCAGTACAATGCTGAAAAAGGACATATGACCAAATGCGATGGCTGCCATGAGCGCGTCGCTGAAGGTAAGAAACCTATCTGCGTTGAGTCCTGCCCACTGCGTGCGCTGGATTTCGGTCCGATTGACGAACTGCGCAAAAAACACGGTACTCTGGCTGCGGTTGCGCCACTACCGGGCGCGCACTTCACCAAACCGAGCATTGTTATCAAACCTAACGCCAATAGCCGCCCGACTGGGGATACCACGGGTTATCTGGCCAATCCGAAGGAGGTGTAAGATGGGAAGTGGATGGCATGAATGGCCGCTGATGATCTTCACGGTCTTCGGACAGTGTGTGGTTGGTGGCTTTATCGTTCTGGCGTTGGCGTTAATGAAAGGGGACTTACGTCCTGAATCACAGCAGCGGGTAATCGCCTGCATGTTCGGGCTGTGGGTACTGATGGGTATTGGCTTTATTGCTTCTATGCTCCATCTGGGCTCGCCGATGCGTGCCTTTAACTCGCTCAATCGCGTAGGCGCTTCTGCGCTGAGCAATGAAATCGCCAGTGGTTCAGTGTTCTTTGCCATTGGCGGCATCGGCTGGCTGCTGGCGATGTTGAAAAAAATGCCGCCCGCACTACGCAATCTGTGGTTAGTTGTCACCATGGTGCTGGGCGTCGTTTTTGTCTGGATGATGGTACGTGTGTATAACACCATTGATACCGTGCCGACCTGGTACAGCGTCTGGACGCCGCTGGGTTTCTTCCTGACGCTGTTTATGGGCGGTCCGCTGTTGGGATATCTGCTATTGAGAATTGCCGGTATTGACGGTTGGGCGATGCGTCTGCTACCTGCCATTTCGGTTCTTGCTCTGGTCATAAGCGCCATTATGTCTGTAATGCAGGGGGCCGAACTGGCGACGATCCACAGTTCGATTCAACAGGCGTCTGCGCTGGTTCCGGATTATGGCTCACTGATGGCCTGGCGGATCGTGGCACTGGCGTTAGCGCTGTGCTGCTGGATTGTACCGCAAGTCAAAGGTTACCAACCCGCAATACCACTGCTTTCCGTCGCGTTTATTCTGTTGATAGTCGGCGAGCTGATTGGTCGTGGCGTGTTCTATGGCCTGCATATGACTGTCGGTATGGCGGTTGCAAGCTAATTCATAATATGCCGGATGGCGGCTCGTGCCTTCTCCGGCCTACAGATCCGTAGGCCTTAACGCGCGCGCCATCAGGCATTATGTTACGCCAGGTTTTTCCCCGGTTTTTTATTTCTGTTTCGTTAACGTATCGTAGCTGGTCATCAGATTGCGATAATCCGGAATGTGATTAGAGAACAACGTCGCCAGCCCTTCGATATCGTTACGCCAGTCACGGTGTAGTTCACACGCGACGCCGAACCATGTCATCAATTGCGCGCCAGCCTGCGACATCCGATCCCATGCTGAATGGCGGGTGATTTCGTTAAATGTACCTGAAGCATCAGTGACGACAAAAACGTCAAACCCTTCTTCTATCGCGGAGAGCGCAGGGAAGGCGACACAAACTTCCGTCACGACCCCAGCAATGATCAACTGCTTTTTACCAGTCGCTTTCACCGCCTTCACAAAATCTTCGTTATCCCACGCGTTGATGTTTCCCGGGCGAGCAATATAAGGCGCATCGGGGAATTGAGCTTTCAGTTCCGGTACCAGCGGTCCGTTCGGTCCTGTTTCAAAACTGGTGGTCAGAATAGTCGGGAGCTTGAAGTATTTTGCCAGATCACCCAGGGCAAGCACGTTATTCTTGAATTTATCGGGATCGATATCCCGAACCAGAGAGAGCAAGCCAGCCTGATGATCGACCAGCAATACTGCCGCATTATCTTTATCAAGTCTTACGTAAGGTTTCGTCATGATATTTCTCCTGTTCGGCATCGGTGCGGGAAATTTGATGAGTTTAAGTCTGGAGAAAGAACGGTATCCGGACTGGAAGTATAAATAAGAACTGACTGTTCTATTTCGAAGACAATACCGCTCTGCATCTCGCATAGAGTTTAGTAAGAAATAAAAGTAAGGGGAGTCCATGAAATTTTTCGACTGAACGTAACGTGAGATTTTTGTTTTAGATCAATAAAAACAAGCAGATGTGTTTTTGTATTTTTTATCTATTCACATTAAGAATCAGTAATGCAAATCGATCGTCAGAAAAGCGCCTCAGCCCTTTGATTACGCCGATTGACAATGTTTTTGGCAGTGGCATGATGCGCATGAAACTTGAACTTCCTCACGGTTTTTATTCATGTCCATCTATACCCGTCCCGTCATGCTTCTGCTGTGCGGGCTGCTTCTGTTGACCCTGGCGATCGCCGTGTTAAACACGCTCGTCCCGCTTTGGCTCGCCCATGAAAATCTGCCAACCTGGCAGGTCGGAATGGTGAGCTCGTCCTACTTTACCGGTAATTTGGTAGGGACGTTGCTGACCGGGTATTTAATTAAACGCCTTGGGTTTAACCGCAGCTATTACATCGCCTCGTTTATTTTTGCCGCGGGCTGTGTTGGGCTGGGGGTTATGGTTGGATTCTGGAGCTGGATGAGCTGGCGCTTTATTGCCGGCGTTGGCTGCGCCATGATTTGGGTGGTAGTGGAAAGTGCGCTGATGTGCAGCGGGACTTCGCGCAATCGCGGACGTTTGCTTGCCGCCTATATGATGATCTATTACGTGGGGACGTTCTTAGGACAATTGCTGGTCAGTAAGGTATCAACAGAATTGATGAACGTGCTGCCGTGGGTGACGGGAACCATCCTGGCCGGGGTTTTACCGCTGCTCTTTGCGCGCATCGCCAATCAGCAGGGTGATGAACAGCACTCAACCCCTATTGTATCGATGCTGAAGCTGCGACAGGCGCGTCTGGGCGTTAATGGCTGCATTATTTCCGGGATTGTGCTGGGCTCTTTGTACGGCCTGATGCCGCTGTATCTGAACCATCAGGGAGTAAGCAATGCCAGCATTGGTTTCTGGATGGCGGTTCTGGTTAGCGCCGGTATTCTGGGGCAATGGCCGATTGGCCGCCTGGCGGACAAGCTGGGACGCCTGCTGGTCTTACGCGTCCAGGTGTTTGTGGTGATCGTCGGAAGTATTGCTATGCTGAATCAGGCGGCGATGGCCCCTGCATTATTTATGTTGGGTGCGGCAGGTTTTACTCTCTATCCGGTCGCGATGGCCTGGGCCTGTGAAAAGGTGGAACATCATCAACTGGTCGCCATGAATCAGGCTTTGCTATTAAGCTATACCGTTGGCAGTCTGCTTGGCCCTTCGTTTACCGCAATGCTGATGCAGAATTACTCAGATAGCTTGCTGTTTATCATGATTGCCAGCGTATCGTTTATTTATCTACTGATGTTGCTGCGCAAGACGGGCCATACGCCCAATTCTATCGCGCATATTTGACCTGTTTTAACAGAATGCGAACAGGTGTACTTGTTGGGCTGGGATTGATTTTCCCGCTGCTGGCGAGAAGAGGGCGTTAAGAAGGCATGAGGTGGGTAACTGGTTTGTTACCCACCTTAAGACTTAATACATCACTTTATGACCATACTGCTCAAGGATGCCTTTCACTCGCTCCATGGTCTCTTTCTTCGGCGGCTTCACACCATCGAGTTTGTACTCTTCGCCCATCGCTACCCATTTGTGTTTGCCCAGTTCGTGGTAAGGTAGCAGCTCGATTTTTTCAACGTTGCCCATATCGCGGGTAAATTCGCCCAGACGGTGCGCGGAGTCGTCATCGTCAGACCAGCCTGGCACTACCACGTAACGGATCCACACTTTAATGTCTTTGTTCGACAGGTAACGAGCAAATTCCAGTGTGCGATGGTTAGACACGCCGACCAGATTCTGGTGGATTTCGTCGTTCATCTGTTTGAGATCGAGCATCACCAGGTCGGTGACTTCCAGCAGTTCATCAATTACCGGATCGTAGCGGCGAACAAAACCGTTGGTGTCCAGGCAGGTGTGAATGCCTTCTTTTTTACAGGCGCGGAACCAGTCACGTACGAACTCAGCCTGCAGGATGGCTTCACCGCCGGATGCCGTCACGCCGCCACCGGAGGCGTTCATAAAGTGGCGATAAGTCACCACCTCTTTCATTAATTCGTCGACAGTGACTTCTTTACCGCCGTGCGTATCCCATGTGTCACGGTTATGGCAATACAGGCAGCGCATCAGGCAGCCCTGGAAGAAGGTAATAAAACGGATGCCCGGGCCGTCTACAGTGCCACAGGATTCAAAGGAGTGAATGCGACCAATAACTGACATTGCGGTGTTTCTCCAGATGTGGCCCATCCGGGGCCTGTGTTAGTGCACAGTTATTAACTGTGTCGAGTCTGTTTTGTCAGCTATCCATAAGTATAGATAGCTGACAAAGCAGGCTATTAAAAAGGCCCCACTTACGTGGAGCCTTTATTGTACGCTTTTTAAAGTACGATTTCAGTCAAAACCAATTACATGGTCTGAGTGAAGGTACGAGTAATAACGTCCTGCTGCTGTTCTTTAGTCAGGGAGTTAAAACGTACTGCGTAGCCAGAAACGCGGATGGTCAGCTGCGGATATTTTTCCGGATGTTCCATCGCATCCAGCAGCATTTCACGGTTCATGACGTTCACGTTCAGGTGCTGACCACCTTCGATGGACGCTTCGTGGTGGAAGTAACCATCCATCAGACCAGCCAGGTTAGTCTTACGAACTTCGTCGTCTTTACCCAGTGCGTTCGGAACGATAGAGAAGGTATAAGAGATACCATCTTTAGCGTAAGCAAACGGCAGTTTAGCTACGGAGGTCAGAGAGGCAACAGCACCTTTCTGGTCACGACCGTGCATTGGGTTAGCACCCGGTCCGAACGGCGCGCCAGCACGACGACCGTCTGGGGTGTTACCCGTTTTCTTACCATAAACCACGTTAGAGGTGATGGTCAGAACAGACTGAGTCGGGATAGCGTTACGGTAAGTAGTCAGTTTCTGAATTTTCTTCATGAAACGTTCTACCAGGTCAACCGCCATGTCATCTACACGAGAGTCGTTGTTACCAAACTGCGGGTATTCGCCTTCGATTTCGAAGTCGATAGCCAGACCGTCTTCGTCACGAATCGGTTTAACTTTCGCATATTTGATTGCAGACAGGGAGTCAGCAGCAACGGACAGACCAGCGATACCACACGCCATGGTGCGGATAACGTCACGGTCGTGCAGCGCCATCAGAGAGGCTTCGTAGCTGTACTTGTCGTGCATGTAGTGGATTACGTTCAGCGCGGTGACGTACTGCTTCGCCAGCCAGTCCATGAAGTGATCCATGCGGTCCATCACTTCGTCGAAGTTCAGAACGTCGCCTTTGATCGGTTCAGATTTAGGACCAACCTGCATTTTCAGTTTTTCATCAACGCCGCCGTTGATTGCGTACAGCATGGTTTTCGCCAGGTTTGCACGCGCACCGAAGAACTGCATTTGTTTACCAACAACCATCGGGCTTACGCAGCAAGCGATAGCGTAGTCGTCGTTGTTGAAGTCCGGACGCATCAGGTCATCGTTCTCGTACTGCAGAGAAGAGGTGTCGATGGACACTTTAGCGGCGAATTTCTTGAAGTTCAGAGGCAGTTTTTCAGACCACAGAACGGTGATGTTCGGCTCCGGAGAAGGACCCATGGTGTACAGGGTGTTCAGGAAGCGGAAGCTGTTTTTGGTAACCAGAGTACGGCCATCAACGCCCATACCACCGATAGATTCAGTTGCCCAAATCGGGTCACCGGAGAACAGTTCATCATATTCCGGAGTACGCAGGAAGCGAACCATACGCAGTTTCATGACCAGGTGGTCAATCATTTCCTGAGCGTCTTGTTCAGTGATTTTGCCTGCTTTGATATCACGTTCGATGTATGCATCCAGGAAGGTGGATACGCGACCGAAGGACATTGCTGCGCCGTTCTGAGATTTAACCGCGGCCAGGTAGCCGAAGTAAGTCCACTGGATAGCTTCCTGAGCGTTGGTAGCCGGACCAGAGATATCGCAGCCATATTTCGCTGCCATTTCTTTGATCTGACCCAGCGCGCGGTGCTGTTCAGCGATTTCTTCACGCAGACGGATAGTCGCTTCCAGGTTTACGCCGTTTTCCAGGTCAGACTGCAGGGAAACAAACTGCGCGTATTTGTCTTTCATCAGGAAGTCGATACCGTACAGCGCTACGCGACGGTAGTCACCGATGATACGGCCACGGCCATACGCATCTGGCAGACCAGTCAGAACACCGGATTTACGGCAGTTCAGAATGTCTTTGGTATAAACATCGAATACGCCCTGGTTGTGGGTTTTACGGTATTCGGTGAAGATTTTTTTCAGCATCGGGTCCAGTTCGCGATTGTACGCTTTGCAGGAACCTTCAACCATTTTGATGCCGCCGAACGGAATGATCGCACGTTTCAGCGGAGCTTCAGTCTGCAGACCAACAATTTTCTCCAGCGCTTTGTTGATGTAACCAGCGTCGTGAGAAGTGATGGTAGAAGCAACGGAGGTGTCAAAGTCAACAGGCGCGTGAGTGCGGTTTTCCTGTTTAACGCCTTCCATTACGCTGTCCCACAGCTTGGTGGTCGCGTCAGTAGCGCCAGCCAGGAAGGACTCGTCACCCTCATACGGAGTGTAGTTTTTCTGAATGAAGTCACGTACGTTTACTTCATTCTGCCAGTCACCTTTGGTAAAACCTTCCCAGGCTGTGGCTAACTTTTCATTAAGCTCGGACATGTAACACCTACCTTCTTAAGTGGATTTTTTATTTACTGCGTGTAATGGGCATCAACAGATTAATGATGATCGTTACCACGCAGGTAAATGACCCAGTATGTCAACCCGACCAACAAACCGCCGCCGATAATATTACCGATCGTAACCGGAATCAGGTTATCGGTGATGAAATTCATCACGGTCAGGTGAGAAAAATTCTCCGGAGAAGAACCGACAGCGGTCCAAAATTCCGGGGTGGCGAAATCGCGTATTACAATACCCATAGGGATCATAAACATGTTTGCGATACTGTGCTCAAAACCGCTGGCAACAAACATTGCGACCGGTAATACCATGATAAACGCTTTGTCCATCAGGCTGCGACCTGAGTAGCTCATCCATACGGCCAGACACACCATCAGGTTAGCCAGGATACCGAGGCTTACCGCCTCAACAAAAGTATGGTGTACTTTGTGGTCGGCTGTTTGCAGGACGTTGAGTCCCCACGCGCCGTTGGCGGTCATATACTCGCCGGAAAGCCACATAAGTAACACGAAGATCAGGGCGCCAATCAGGTTGCCGACATAAACGTTAAGCCAGTTTTTAGCCAACTGTCCCCAGGTAATACGACCACTGGCTTTAGCAACAACAATCAGTACGGTTGAGGTGAAGAGGTCTGCACCGCAGATAACACAAAGAATCAACCCCAGGGAAAAGCAGATACCACCTATTAATTTTGCCATGCCGAAGGGCATAGTACCGGTACCGGTAGTGGCGGTGATATAGAAAACAAAGGCAATTGAAATGAATACACCGGCAGTAATTGCCAGATAGAACGTCTTAAGCGGATGTTTCGTTGCTTTATAGACGCCTGCTTCTTCGGCAACTTTGGCCATTGCAGCAGGAAGTAAAAGATCAAAAGGGTTGTCAGCTTTCACACTAACTCTCTCTTTATTAAGTCGGCGACGAGATACTAACAAAGCATTATAGATGAGAATTTGATATAGATCATATCTCGCCTGGCTTATAGGCCCGCAAGACGCATGGTTTTTATGCAAATGCGGAGTAACTTATTGATTATCCATATAAAAATAAATTTTAAAAATTATAAAGTGAGTTGAATTTTTTCTTTCAGCCTCCTGCTGGACAGTTAATTAATATGGAGTAATTGAGATAAAAAGCCACATTAATAAGCTATTTTTTTTAATTTCAACTACTAATATTTAACCTTGCTTTTACATTTATTTTTTGATTTGACCAAAATAAAAAACAGGGCGCTTAAAGCGCCCCGTAATATAGCCCAGACAATACATTTAGCCTACTTAACGCAGGCTGTTTGGCACTATTTTGACCAGTGCTCTGCTTTCGCGCGCTGCAGTTTTTCATAGGCTTTCAGCAGAGACTGATGCGCCGGGAATGCGTGCAGATCGTTGTCTACTGGCTGAAGGCCATAAAAAGCGGCTTCACCACTCAATGCCGCACTTGCCGCTTCAACCGCATCGGCGCCGTACATGCGGACAAAGGCGTTCAGATATTGCAGCGGCTGACGCTCCTCTTCCTGCGACAATAGCAGCAGCGTTTGCAGGCAACGGTAGTAGTTTGCACGTTCAGCGCTAAACACGGAGGCGTTGAATTCCATCGTCCATTCTGTCCATACCAGCGCTTGCTCCAGGTCACCACCGGCCAGCGCCAGCATTACTTTGAGCTCGCCAATGCGCAGGGTATACCAACCGTTATCTGCGCCGGTCGCCAGACCAAGCAGTTCGCGTACGCGGGTGAAGTCGTCAAAACCTTCTTCATCCAGTTGTTCGAGCAGATTGAGATAGTCTTCTTTATCCCACTCACTGCCTGGCAGAGAGAGGATCGTTTCGCGCAGATGCGTACCCATTGCGTTGTTGGCTAACCACAGATCTTCAGCCGGGTAGATGTCAGACATCCCCGGAACGATAATGCGGCAGGCGTATACCCCCAGATGTTCGTAGTCGGCGATATACACTTCTTTATCTTCTGCGTTGAAGATGGCCATCAGGGTGGCGAACTCTTCTTCCGTAGTGCCGGAGAAATTCCAGTCAACGAACGGATAATCAGCATCCTGCTTGAACAGATCCCAGGAGATCAGACCGCTGGAATCAATGAAGTGGGTTTCAAGGTTAGTATGTTCAGCCACTTCTTCATCGTCGAAGGTTGGCGGGGTGAAGACATCAAGATCTTTCAGACCACGACCCTGTAGCAGTTCGGTAACGGTACGCTCCAGCGCAACGCCGAAATCCGGGTGCGCGCCGAAGGACGCAAAGCAGGTACCGTTGGCCGGGTTGAACAGGACAACGCAAATCACCGGGTATTTGCCGCCCAGCGAGCCATCGTAGGCGAAAATCGGGAAACCTTCCGCTTCCAGTGTGGCGATGGACTCCACTACCGCCGGGTAACGCGCCATCACCTCGGACGGGATTTCCGGTAGGCTGATGCTTTCCGCGATAATGCGGTTCTTCACATAACGTTCAAAGACTTCAGACAGGCCCTGAACGCGCGCTTCGTTAGGCGTGTTACCCGCAGACATACCGTTAGAAACGTACAGATTGCCGATAATATTCATCGGAATATAGACAGTCTGGTTATCAGACTGACGGGTAAACGGCAGGCCGCAGACGCCACGATCTTCATTTCCGGATTGCAGGTCGATAAGCATGCTTCCGGTCAATTCGTTTTCAGGATCGTAAAACGCGCGCAGACGCGCATCCAGCAGACCTTCCGGCACGTCATCGTCTTCCGTCAGCGGGAACCATTTTTCGTTCGGATAATGCACGAACGGGCCGTTGGCGATGGTTTCGCCCAGCCAGAAATCCGCAAAGAAGTAGTTCGTAGACAGACGCTCAAAATATTCGCCCAGCGCGGAGGCCAGCGCCGCTTTTTTCGTCGCGCCTTTACCGTTGGTAAAGCACAGCGCGCATTCTTTGTCGCGAATATGCACAGACCAAACGTTAGGCACAGGGTTCAACCAGGAGGCTTCTTCAATCTGAAAACCAAGGTCGAGTAATTTTTGCTGGAAGCGAGCGATGGAGTCTTCCAGAGCGGCATCTTTGCCGGGAATAAATGTTTGCGTCATGAAAATCACTTTTGTCGTACGGAAAGCGCGCAATGATACGGGTTTTCAATGAACGGCGCTATCGCCGCCGGAGCCCAGGCGTAAATAAAACTATTGGCTATGCTTTCACACAGTCAACAATGTTAAGAGCACAAAATGAAAGCATTCGATTTACAGCGTATGGCACTGGATAAGGTGCCAATGGAGTTTCTTGGCGAGGTTGCGCTGCGTAGTCTCTATACCTTTATATTGGTTTTTCTGTTTTTAAAGCTTACAGGGCGGCGTGGCGTACGGCAGATGTCGCTTTTTGAAGTGCTGATTATTCTTACTCTGGGCTCAGCGGCGGGCGATGTGGCGTTTTATGACGATGTGCCGATGATTCCGGTGCTGGTGGTTTTTATTACCCTGGCGCTGCTTTATCGTCTTGTCATGTGGCTGATGTCACACAGCGAAAAGCTGGAAGATCTACTGGAAGGTAAGCCAGTGGTCATCATTGAAGACGGTGAATTGTCATGGTCAAAGCTTAATCGCGCCAATATGACGGAATTCGAATTCTTTATGGAGCTGCGTTTGAACGGCGTAGAGCAACTGGGGCAGGTGAAACTCGCTATTCTGGAGACGAATGGGCAGATCAGCGTTTACTTCTTTGCCGATGAAGACGTAAAACCGGGACTCAGCATTCTGCCTAAACACTGTACACAGCGATTTAAGGTGGTACCTGAAACAGGCGACTATGCATGTGTACGGTGTAGTGAAGTGGTGCAAATGAGCGCGGGGGATCATCAATTATGTCCGCGCTGCGCAAATCCAGAATGGTCGAAGGCCAGTCGGGCAAAACGGGTCACCTGACAGCGAAAATCTCGGTTTTTACCCGTCAATCCGATAGATTCTGTTGTGTGACCTATGACTCATTTTTACCCCGCTCAGTTTTACCCATTGCGGCGCGTGTCACTGAATGATAAAACCGATATCCACAGGAATAACTTATGCCCAATGTCTGTCACAGGATTATCGTCAATGACAGGATGTTGATTGGATAACAACACAACGTGGTGAGGGGAAATGGCTCAGGTCTTCAATTTTAGTTCAGGTCCGGCAATGCTACCGGCGGAAGTACTTAAACTGGCTCAACAGGATCTTCGCGACTGGAACGGTCTTGGCACGTCGGTCATGGAAATTAGCCACCGGGGCAAAGAGTTTATCCAGGTGGCAGAGGAAGCAGAGCAGGATTTTCGCGATCTCCTCAGCATCCCCTCTAACTATAAAGTGTTGTTCTGTCATGGCGGTGGCCGTGGGCAATTCGCCGGTATCCCGTTAAATATTCTCGGTGATAAAACGACAGCGGATTACGTCGATGCCGGTTACTGGGCTGCCAGTGCGATTAAAGAAGCGAAAAAGTACTGCACGCCAAACGTTATCGATGCCAAAGTCACCGTTGACGGTCTGCGCGCTGTTAAGCCAATGAGCGAATGGCAGCTTTCTGACAACGCCGCGTACCTGCACTATTGCCCGAATGAAACCATCGATGGCATTGCGATTGATGAAACGCCGAACTTTGCCAGCAATGTGGTGGTTACGGCGGATCTCTCTTCTACCATCCTCTCCGCGCCGCTTGATGTTAGCCGCTATGGCGTAATCTATGCCGGGGCGCAGAAAAACATTGGTCCTGCGGGACTGACGATTGTCATTGTACGCGAAGATCTGCTGGGTAAAGCGCATGTTTCATGCCCGTCAATCCTTGACTATACCGTGCTAAATGACAACGACTCCATGTTCAACACGCCGCCAACCTTTGCCTGGTATCTGTCTGGCCTGGTCTTTAAGTGGCTCAAAGAGCAGGGCGGTGTTAATGCGATGAATAAAATTAACCAGCAAAAAGCAGAGCTGTTGTATGGCGTGATCGACAACAGCGACTTCTATCGTAACGATGTCGCGAAGTCGAACCGTTCACGTATGAACGTCCCGTTCCAACTGGCTGACAGCGCCCTGGATAAACTCTTCCTGGAGGAGTCTTTCGCTGCGGGTCTGCATGCGCTGAAAGGGCACCGTGTGGTCGGTGGTATGCGTGCGTCTATCTATAATGCGATGCCGCTCGAAGGCGTAAAAGCACTGACCGATTTCATGGTCGATTTCGAACGCCGCCGCGGTTAATCTGCTGTACTTTCATCCCCACAGTCCGCCTGTGGGGTTTTTATATCTGTTTTGAGAGTTGAGTTTCATGGAATCCCTGACGTTACAACCCATTGCGCGGGTGGATGGCACCATCAATCTGCCTGGATCCAAAAGTGTTTCTAACCGCGCTTTGCTGCTGGCCGCATTAGCAAATGGCACCACTGTCCTGACCAACCTGCTGGACAGCGATGATGTCCGCCATATGCTCAATGCACTCAATGCGTTAGGGATTAGCTATACCCTTTCCGCCGATCGCACCCGCTGCGAGATTATCGGCAACGGCGGCGCATTACATGCCGAAAGGGCAGTGGAACTGTTTCTTGGCAATGCCGGAACCGCAATGCGTCCGCTGGCCGCTGCGCTGTGCCTTGGCAGCAATGACATCGTGTTGACAGGCGAACCGCGCATGAAGGAGCGCCCGATTGGCCATCTGGTTGATGCGCTGCGCCAGGGGGGAGCCAACATTGAGTACCTGGAGCAGGAAAACTATCCGCCACTTCGTTTGCGCGGTGGTTTTAGCGGCGGTCAGGTTGAGGTGGACGGCAGCGTATCCAGCCAGTTCCTCACTGCGCTACTGATGACTGCACCGCTGGCGCCGCAGGATACAACGATCGCCATTAAAGGCGAGCTGGTATCTAAACCTTATATTGATATCACCTTGAATCTGATGAAGACGTTTGGTGTTGAAATTGAGAATCAGAACTACCAGCGCTTTGTCGTGCAGGGGCAGCAGCAGTATCAGTCTCCGGGCGCCTATCTGGTTGAGGGCGATGCTTCTTCTGCTTCATACTTCCTCGCGGCGGGTGCCATTAAAGGCGGCACGGTTAAAGTCACCGGGATTGGCCGCAACAGTATGCAGGGCGATATTCGCTTTGCTGATGTACTGGAGAAAATGGGCGCGACCATTACCTGGGGTGATGATTTTATTGCCTGTACTCACGGCGAACTGAACGCAGTGGATATGGATATGAACCATATTCCCGACGCGGCGATGACTATTGCCACGGCCGCGCTGTTTGCTAAAGGCACCACCACCCTACGCAACATCTACAACTGGCGCGTCAAAGAGACCGACCGTCTGTTTGCGATGGCGACGGAATTACGCAAAGTGGGCGCGGAAGTTGAAGAGGGGCATGACTTCATCCGCATCACACCACCAGCGACGCTGAAGTTTGCGGATATCGCAACCTATAACGATCACCGTATGGCGATGTGTTTCTCGCTGGTGGCGCTGTCTGATACCCCTGTGACCATTCTTGACCCCAAATGTACCGCCAAAACTTTCCCGGATTATTTCGAACAGTTGGCGCGTATTAGTACACCTGCCTGATTTTATTGCCGCACTACCCGGTGCGGCACATTCTGTCATCTCCGATTGTCTATTTCTTCTACACTCAGCTTCAATGATTCTGCATTTTTCATACAAAGATAACGATCGTTGTCGTTGGCGCGTATAATGCGCGGCGTTCACGTTAACGTATGCCCGTTTAAGGAGAAAAAGATGACGGCAATTGCCCCGGTTATTACCATTGATGGCCCAAGCGGTGCAGGTAAAGGCACCTTGTGCAAGGCAATGGCGGAAGCATTGCAGTGGCATCTGTTAGATTCAGGCGCGATCTATCGCGTACTGGCGCTCGCAGCGTTACATCACCATGTCGATGTCACCTCTGAAGATGCTCTGGTACCGCTTGCCTCACACCTGGATGTGCGTTTTATCTCAACGGACGGCAACCTGGAAGTCATTCTGGAAGGTGAAGATGTTAGTGGCGAAAT
>NZ_JAHLQZ010000076.1:0-18280 GCF_018919505.1 Citrobacter sp. S55_ASV_140 | reverse complement strand
AGATTGCGTACCCGTAGGATAGGCTCGCCTTCAACCACGGTGTCCTGCTCGGTTTGCGGTTCAACATGACTGGGATCGTGTAAAGAAATAAGTGGGAAACGGCGCGGATACTCTTGTCCGCTCATGGCGCCAAGCTGTGGTACGGCTGCCAGCAGCGCTTTAGTATAGGGATGCTGGGGAGCATGAAAGATCTGCTCAACGCTGCCGGTTTCAACCGCCTCACCCTGATACATTACCAGCACACGGTCGGCAATATCCGCCACCACACCCATATCGTGGGTAATAAAGATCACCCCCATCGACATATCCTGCTGCAACACTTTTATGAGTTGCAGGATCTGCGCCTGAATAGTGACATCCAGCGCGGTGGTCGGCTCATCGGCAATCAGTACCGCAGGGCGGCACGACAGCGCCATGGCGATCATCACGCGCTGGCGCATGCCGCCGGAAAGCTGGTGCGGATAACGCGATAAAATCGCCTTCGCCTCAGGGATACGGACCTGATCGAGCATCCGTTTAGCTTCCAGCATCGCCTCTTCATGACTGGCCCCCTGGTGTAAGCGGATAGACTCGGCAATCTGCTCACCCACGGTAAACACCGGATTTAGCGATGTCATCGGCTCCTGAAAGATCATCGCGATATCCGCGCCGCGCACGTGGCGCATCTGTGATGCGCTCTGTTCACCCAGCTCAATAACCTGGCGGTTGCGGCGTCGGAGGAGCATTTCATCACAGCTCACCTCGCCGCCAGCCTGTTCTATCAGACGCATCAGCGACAAAGCCGTGACCGACTTTCCTGAACCGGACTCGCCAACTATCGCCAGCGTTTCGCCACGCTTCAGACGAAATGACAGATTACGCACCGCACTTACGCGCTGCTGTTCCTGTTCAAAGGCAATGTTCAGGTTACTCACTGCCAGCACGTCACTGACGTCAAGCTCATCACTGTGTGGCAACGGTATCTCCTTTTTCCCGATAAATACCGGTGGTTGGCGTATCGCCCGCGTATCCCCATGCACGGTACATGCCTTCACTGTTAAACGGTAAGGCGACATTGCCCTCATGATCGATAGCAATTAAGCCGCCACTGCCGCCCAACGCAGGTAATTTTTCCATCACCACACGCTCGCACGCCTCAGATAAACTCAGGCCGCCATAATCCATCAATGCCGCAATGTCATAAGCCGCCAGCGCACGAATAAAGACTTCTCCGGTTCCGGTGCAGGAAACCGCCACGTTTGCGTTATTGGCATAACAGCCTGCGCCAACCAGTGGACTGTCACCCACCCGGCCCGGCAATTTGTTGGTCATCCCGCCGGTCGATGTCGCCGCCGCCAGATTACCAGACATATCCAGCGCAACCGCCCCCACGGTACCCATTTTGTTGTTCTCATCCAGTGGGGTAGCGTTATGATCCAGCACCATTTCACCCGCCGTTCGCGCCGCCAGCAGTTGAGCGTAGCGTTCTGGCGTCGAGAAAATATCCGCCGAAACGCGCTCCATACCCTGCGCAATGGCAAAATTCTCTGCCCCCTCACCTATCATCATGACGTGTGGGCTGTGTTCCATCACCAGGCGTGCCGCGAGAACTGGATTTCGCAGATGACTGACTCCAGCGACGGCTCCCGCTTTCAGGGTATTACCGTCCATCACGCAGGCGTCCAGCTCATGGGTTTCATCACGGGTATATACTGCGCCAATTCCGGCATTAAACAGCGGGCACTCTTCCAGCAGACGCACGGCCTCGGTCACCACATCCAGTGCGCTACGCCCCTCTTCGAGCATCCGCTGACCGGTTTCGACAACATCTGACAGCGCCTGTATATAACGCAACTCCTGCTCCTGGCTCAGCTGTGCACGGGTAATAGCCCCGGCGCCGCCGTGAATTGCAATAACTGCTTTACCCATTTTTTCGTCCATTAAGGTGACCGGTTCCGGGGTTATAAATATCAGAATTTCGGTGACTTATTGATTCGATTTTTGAATATAGAAAGATGCAGACGTCATGTAAAGGTAAAGGCCTGCCTCTCATAATCGATGCTGTCAGTCATTCAGATGGAGTTAACAGGAATGAATCCCCGACGACGTTGAATAACCTATTCAAGCAGATCGGTAATCTGTTTTTTTGCATGCCATACAAACCGTTGTACTGACGGCATGGATTCAGCCCAGTTCGTTTTGGCCACCCCCAGATATTCCGCACATGCAGCTTGCAGCGTGTCAGCATGCTCAACGGGCAATTTAGGCATGAGCCACGACGCGGCCTCATCCTTAGCGACAATATCGCCGGTCACGACGCTGTACCAGATGCGCGCCAGAGCCAGAATAATATTGCGCTCATCACCCTCTAAATCTGCGGGTTCTTGCCACTGTTCAAGAGTATGTCGAAACGTTTTCAAGAGATCATTGGCAGGAATGGCGTTGAAAAATATATCAGCGGGTTCACCGAACAACGGTACGCTGGCGCGCCGGGCCTGGGTCAGCAAAATGGCAAGATCAGCATCCGCCAGCGCCGGTTCAAACACGCCGGCGCCGATCTCCTCACGCAACCACTCGCCAAACTGCATTTCTCTTACGGGTGGGAATTGCCACGGTACGATCAGCGAGTACACAACAACGGTGACTTCCAGCGCGCGGTAACGTTCTGAGGTTCCGGGCGGCGCTGAAATGGTCAGCAATTCCCGCATCACGGTTTCTCTTAACCGGGCATCCATTGGTTCCCGTATGGTGACCAACAAATCAATGTCGCTGAGAGGTTTTAAACCGCTGTCGACAGCAGAACCATACAGATGAATAGCCACGAGATTCTCTTCGAAAAGCTGGCGGATGAGCGCACTGGCGGCATTCACCTGTCGTCGAATTGCGTCCGGAATAGGAGTAGCCATTTAGCCCCCTGGGGAAAAAGAGCGGAAATATTGAGTCTATACTGCATTTTTCCTGTGGCGCTATCCTCTGGCATGAAACCTTGATCAGATCTGATTCTAAGCCTGAGGTAGCATACTGTCCGCGGCCATTTTCTGACATAATGGCCGGATTCGATTTTGCCCGCAGGAGTCTTCTCATGGAATTTACCGCCGGACTGATGCCGCTTGAAACGGCTCTCTCTCAGATGCTGTCGCGTATTACCCCGCTCACCGCCGTCGAAACGCTGCCGCTGGTTCAATGCTTTGGCCGCATTCTGGCCGCCGACGTCGTTTCCCCCATTGATGTACCAGGATTCGATAATTCGGCAATGGATGGCTATGCGGTGCGATTAGACGATTTACGCTCGGGTCTGCCGCTTGCGGTAGCAGGCAAAGCCTTTGCCGGACAGCCTTTTCACGGCGAATGGCCCGCGGGGACCTGTATCCGCATCATGACCGGTGCCCCGGTGCCTGCCGGTTGTGAAGCGGTGGTCATGCAGGAACAAACGGAACAAACCGATGACGGTGTACGTTTTACCGCCGAAGTCCGCGGCGGACAAAATATTCGTCTGCGCGGTGAAGATATTGCAAACGGTGCAGTCGTCTTCCCCGCCGGGACCCGCCTGACAACCGCCGAGCTCCCGGTTCTGGCTTCGCTCGGTATTGCTGATGTGCCTGTTGTGCGCAAAGTCCGGGTGGCGTTGTTCTCCACCGGTGATGAACTGCAACTGCCGGGTCAACCGCTGGGCGACGGACAGATTTATGACACCAACCGTCTGGCCGTTCACCTGATGCTGCAACAGTTGGGCTGCGAGGTGATCAACCTTGGGATTATTCGCGACGATCCCAACGCGCTACGCGCGGCGTTTATTGAAGCCGACAGCCAGGCCGATGTCGTTATCAGCTCCGGTGGCGTTTCTGTCGGTGAAGCGGATTACACCAAAACCATTCTGGAGGAACTGGGAGAAATTGCCTTCTGGAAGCTGGCCATCAAACCGGGCAAACCGTTCGCCTTTGGCAAACTAAGCAACAGTTGGTTTTGCGGCCTGCCGGGTAACCCGGTGTCAGCAGCCCTCACCTTTTATCAACTGGTGCAACCAATGCTGGCGAAGCTTAGCGGCAACACGGGCTGTGGGTTGCCTCCTCGCCAACGCGTACGCACCGCGTCACGTCTGAAGAAGACGCCAGGTCGTCTGGATTTTCAACGCGGCGTATTGCAGCGTACCGCAGAAGGCGAACTGGAAGTCACCACCACCGGACACCAGGGCTCACATATTTTTAGCTCCTTTAGCCTCGGCAACTGTTTTATCGTGCTGGAACGCGATCGTGGTAACGTTGAAGCCGGAGAGTGGGTTGAAGTCGAGCCGTTTAACGCGCTGTTTGGAGGTCTGTAATGGCGGAACTCAGCGACCAGGAGATGATGCGCTATAACCGGCAAATCATTCTGCGCGGCTTCGATTTTGAAGGTCAGGAAGCGCTGAAGGAGGCGCGGGTACTGGTCGTTGGTCTGGGGGGGCTTGGCTGCGCCGCGACCCAATACCTGGCAGGCGCAGGCATCGGACATTTAACGCTGCTCGACTTTGACACCGTTTCCGTGTCGAACCTCCAGCGTCAGACGCTGCACAGCGATGCAACCGTAGGGCAGCCGAAAGTGCTATCCGCCCGCGACGCGCTGGCGCGGATTAACCCTTATATCGCCATTACGCCAGTGAATGCGCTGCTGGATGATAGCGAAATTCACGCGCTGATCGCCAAACACGATTTGGTGCTGGACTGTACGGATAACGTCAGCATCCGCAATCAGCTTAATGCCGGATGCTTTAGCGCAAAGGTTCCGCTGGTTTCCGGGGCGGCAATTCGCATGGAAGGACAAATTACCGTCTTTACCTATCAGGAAGGCGAACCTTGCTACCGTTGCCTGAGCCGCCTGTTCGGTGAAAATGCCCTCACCTGCGTGGAAGCTGGCGTAATGGCTCCGCTAATCGGCGTGATCGGCTCATTACAGGCCATGGAAGCCATTAAATTATTGGCAAACTACGGTAAACCCGCATCTGGAAAAATCGTCATGTACGACGCCATGACCTGCCAGTTTCGCGAAATGAAGCTGATGCGTAACCCGGGATGTGAGGTGTGCGGGCAGTAACGGTAAGCCCCGGCGGCATTTATTTTCCGGGGCTGTATTAACATACATTCAATGCGTCAAAGATTTAATATCTTCCTCAGATAGCCCGGTGATTCTCACGATAAGCTCCCGTGGGAGACCATCGGCCAGCATTGAGTGGGCAATGCGCTGCGCTTCCTCGCGACGACCTTCAGCTAAACCTTTTTCATGACCGCGCTCCATGCCTTTCCGTAGCCCCTTTCGCTCCCCTGCCCTACGTATTTTTTCAACAATATTCATTGTACGCTCCTTGTGTTCGGGTACCTGCTGCGCCAGCTTACGCATAAATCGCCCAAAGCGCGGTTTGTGACCATGCTGGATTAGCAAATAATTAAACAGCGCTTTTAGCTGGCTGTCATTAGCACTTCCTGTAACCAGCAGCGTAGCCAGATTGTCCACCAGTCCTAATAAATCGCGCTGGCGAATATGCTTTTGAATCAATTCCAGCAGTGCAATACGCCGGTGCTGCATAATTTCTTCATCCGGGATCACGGTAATATCCACCAATGGAAATGCCGACAGATAAAGCTGGCGCGCCAGGAGCGGATTATCAAACTCATCCAGCCAGCATAAAGAGAAGGGATAAGGCGTATCGACGCCATGATAAAACAACATCGGCACGACTAACGGTAAGCGGGTATGCCCGGCGTCAAGGTGGCTTTGCATTGCCGCTATCGCATAACGCATCAGGCGAAACGACATATGCACATCAGGACGACTTTGATGTTCAATCACGACATAGATATAACCCTCCCCTTCACTGGTTTTCATCGACCAAAGCACATCTGAATAATATGCGCGTAAGTTTTCTTCAATAAAACTGGTAGGTTGCAGTTCTAACGTCGCCAGATCACAAAGCGCCCGTAGCGTGGGAGGAAGATGAATTTCAATAAAATCACGGGCTGTGGCAGGGTATTTTAAAAATGTTTTAAACAGCGCATCGTGCGGTGTGGCTGTAGGTGTTTTTTTCATGGCGGTCCGTCACCTGATAAACATGATGACGTGAATGTACCCGTCGCGATGACGGGTAGCATGCAGGCTTTACCGGTTTTACGAGGGGGATTCGCAGTTTATTGCTCTTAACTGCAACAGATTCATTTTAACGGAATCACCTACGCAAATATGCCGGAGTAATCCGACCTAAAACTAGATCGACGTCCGTCCAAACGCCCCCTGCCAGTCCTGCTCAAACTTCACAATCGCCGCATCCACAGCCGGAGAGGTCATAAACTGCTGCGCCACGTCCAGCGGCAGCGTGATGGACTCGCAGCCTGCCAGCAGGCAATCCAGCGCCTGACGCGGCGTTTTGAAGCTGGCTGCCAGTACTTTGGCGTGCGGCGCATGCATGTTCAGTAAGGTTTGCAGTTCGGTCACCGTCTGAATACCATCTCCCCCCTGCGCATCCACGCGGTTTACGTATGGCGCAACATATTCCGCTCCCGCCAGCGCCGCTAACAGCCCTTGAGCAGCACCGTATACCGCGGTACCCAGCGTCGGGATCCCTTCTTCTTTCAATAGTTTAATTGCCGCCAGACCTTCTGCCGTCACCGGTACTTTGACCACGATATCCGCGATAATTGCCCGCAGTTTACGCGCATCATTGACCATGCCTTCGGCGGTCGTCGCCATCACCTGCGCAAACAGACGGCCTTGTCCTCCCATCGCTTCCTGCAGTTGCGGCAGCAACACTTCCAGCCTCTCTTTACCTGCCGCCACAATGCTCGGGTTAGTGGTCACCCCAGCCAACGGCAAAACACGCGCCAGAGCTTTGACAGCGGCGACATCAGACGTATCTAAATAGAGTTCCATAACCTTTCCTCAAACGAATAATTAGCATGAATAAAAGGTAGCACGGCGAAACCTCACGGTTAGTTGACGCACGTCAATATAACTTTCATTCGAAAGTAATTTAATCTTTATACGAAAGAAGAGAGGCCGCTTATGATTTTCAATATCCAGCGCTATTCCACGCATGATGGTCCCGGTATCCGTACCGTGGTGTTCCTTAAGGGATGCTCCCTGGGCTGCCGTTGGTGTCAGAACCCGGAAAGCCGCGCCCGCACACAGGACCTGCTCTATGACGCACGGTTGTGTCTCGACGGTTGCGATCTCTGTGCTCAGGCGGCACCTGCGGTGATCGAGCGAGCGCTGAGCGGTCTGCTTATTCATCGCGAAAAACTGACCGATGACGCTTTCGCCGCGCTGACTGACTGCTGTCCAACCCAGGCGCTGACCGTCTGCGGAGAGGTAAAAAGCGTGGACGACATCATGGCGACCGTACTGCGTGATAAACCGTTTTACGATCGTAGCGGTGGGGGTCTCACCCTCTCCGGTGGCGAACCGTTTATGCAGCCAGAACTGGCGGCAGAATTATTCAAGGCCAGCCACGATGCGGGCATTCATACGGCGGTCGAAACCTGTCTGCATGTGCCGTGGAAGTATATCGAGCCGTCATTACCTTACGTTGATCTGTTCCTGGCTGATTTAAAACATGTCGCCGACGCGCCGTTTAAGCAGTGGACCGATGGCAGTGCCTCTCGTGTATTAGACAATCTGAAAAAATTGGCCGCTGCGGGTAAAAAAATGATTATCCGCGTACCGCTGATTCAGGGTTTCAACGCTGACGAAGCCGCCATCCAGGCTATTACCGATTTTGCTGCCGACGAGCTTCACGTCGGTGAGATCCATTTTTTGCCCTATCACACCCTGGGCATCAATAAATACCACTTACTCAGTCAACCCTACAACGCACCGGATAAACCGCTTGAGGCGCCTGCCCTGCTCGAATTTGCTCAGCAGTATGCCCGCCATAAAGGTTTAACCGCGACCCTACGAGGATAATCGCCATGACCACTCTGAAACTGGACACACTCAGCGACCGTATCAAAGCGCATAAAACAGCCCTGATCCACATCGTGAAGCCGCCGGTTTGCACCGAGCGCGCCCAGCACTATACCGAGATGTATCAACAACATCTGGATAAGCCGATCCCGGTACGCCGCGCGCTGGCGCTGGCCCATCATCTGGCGGAACGTACTATCTGGATCAAGCATGACGAACTGATTATCGGTAACCAGGCGAGCGAAGTGCGCGCTGCACCGATCTTCCCGGAATACACCGTCTCCTGGATTGAAAAAGAGATCGATGACCTCGCCGACAGGCCGGGCGCTGGCTTTTCGGTAAGTGAAGAGAACAAACGCGTATTGCACGAGGTGTGCCCGTGGTGGCGCGGCCAGACCGTACAGGATCGCTGCTACGGGATGTTTACCGATGAGCAGAAAGGTCTGCTGGAAACCGGCATTATCAAAGCCGAAGGCAATATGACTTCCGGCGACGCACACCTGGCGGTGAACTTCCCGCTGCTGCTGGAAAAAGGTCTCGACGGCCTGCGCCACAAAGTTGATGAACGTCGCTCCCGCATCAATCTGACTTGTCTGGAAGATCTCCATGGCGATCAGTTCCTGAAAGCGATTGATATCGTGCTGGAGGCCGTCAGTCTGCATATTGAGCGCTTTGCCGCTCTGGCACGAAAAATGGCGTCCACGGAAACCCGCGCCAGCCGTCGCGAAGAGCTGCTGACCATGGCGGAAAACTGTGATGTGATTGCCCATGAGCCGCCTAAAACGTTCTGGCAGGCGCTGCAGTTGTGCTACTTCATCCAGTTGATTCTGCAAATTGAATCCAACGGCCATTCAGTGTCGTTTGGTCGCATGGACCAGTATCTCTATCCTTTCTACCGTCGTGATGTGGAGCTGAATCAATCGCTGGATCGCGAACACGCCATTGAGCTGCTGCACAGCTGCTGGCTGAAGCTGCTGGAAGTAAACAAAATCCGCTCCGGCTCCCACTCCAAAGCATCGGCAGGTAGCCCGCTGTATCAGAACGTGACCATTGGCGGACAGAATCTGGTTAACGGTCAGGCGGTGGATGCCGTCAACCCGCTCTCCTACGCCATTCTCGAATCCTGCGGCCGCCTGCGCTCTACTCAGCCTAACCTGAGCGTGCGCTATCATGCGGGGATGAGTAACGATTTCCTTGATGCCTGTGTGCAGGTCATTCGCTGCGGCTTCGGGATGCCAGCCTTTAACAACGATGAAATCGTCATACCTGAATTTATCAAGCTTGGCATTGAACCGCAGGATGCCTACGACTATGCGGCTATTGGTTGCATCGAAACCGCCGTTGGCGGCAAATGGGGCTATCGTTGTACCGGTATGAGCTTTATTAACTTTGCCCGTGTGATGCTGGCGGCGCTGGAAGGCGGACGCGATGCCACCAGCGGCAAGGTCTTCCTGCCGCAGGAAAAAGCGCTCTCGGCCGGCAATTTCAACAATTTCGATGAAGTGATGGACGCCTGGGATACACAGATTCGCTACTACACGCGTAAATCCATCGAAATCGAGTATGTCGTCGACACCATGCTGGAAGAGAACGTACACGATATTCTCTGTTCGGCGCTGGTAGACGACTGTATCGAACGCGCGAAAAGCATTAAGCAAGGCGGCGCGAAGTATGACTGGGTATCAGGTTTGCAGGTGGGTATTGCCAACCTTGGCAACAGCCTGGCGGCTGTGAAGAAACTGGTCTTCGATCAAGGCGCTATCGGCCAGCAGCAATTAGCTGCTGCACTGGCTGATGATTTTGACGGTCTGACTCACGAGCAATTACGCCAACGACTGATCAACGGCGCGCCGAAGTACGGTAACGATGACGATTCCGTTGATACGCTGCTGGCCCGCGCTTATCAGACCTATATTGATGAACTGAAACAGTACCATAATCCACGTTATGGTCGCGGTCCGGTTGGCGGCAATTACTACGCCGGGACCTCTTCTATCTCCGCCAACGTGCCGTTTGGCGCGGCAACCATGGCAACGCCGGATGGCCGTAAAGCACACACCCCGTTGGCGGAAGGCGCAAGTCCGGCTTCCGGGACGGACCATCTCGGCCCGACGGCGGTGATTGGCTCGGTGGGTAAACTGCCTACCGGCTCCATTCTCGGCGGTGTGTTGTTAAATCAGAAGCTGAATCCGGCCACGCTGGAGAATGAATCAGATAAACAAAAGCTGATGATCCTGCTGCGCACCTTCTTTGAAGAGCACAAAGGCTGGCATATTCAGTACAACATTGTGTCCCGTGAAACGCTGCTGGAAGCAAAAAAACACCCGGATCAATACCGTGACCTGGTGGTGCGTGTCGCAGGCTATTCCGCCTTCTTCACTGCCCTGTCTCCGGATGCGCAGGACGATATCATCGCGCGTACTGAGCATATGCTGTAAGCAAGATTGTAGGCCGGATAAGGCGTTCACGCCGCCATCCGGCACGCTACCCTCCCCATTGCCGGATGCGCTGACGCTTATCCGGCCTACAACTGCTCTCCCCTTAGCCGGGTAAGGCGAAGCTGCCACCCGGCCTTTTACTTTCATTCGAAATTAAATTTGTGCTTCAGGTCACATTGTTATTAGAATGTTTCTGGTCGCAGTTATGAGCCAGGAGCAAGTATGACCATCAAAGTTATCGTCACCGATATGGACGGAACTTTTCTCGACGACGCCAAGAAATACGATCGTGCACGTTTTATGGCGCAGTATCAGGAACTGAAAAAACGAGATATTGAATTTGTCGTGGCCAGCGGCAACCAGTATTTCCAGCTGATCTCCTTTTTCCCGGAGCTTAAAGACGAAATATCGTTTGTCGCTGAGAATGGCGCGCTGGTTTATGAGCATGGCAAACAGCTGTTTCACGGCGAGCTTACCCGTCACGAATCACGCATTGTTATTGGCGAACTCCTCAAAGACAAGCAGCTCAATTTTGTTGCCTGTGGTCTGCAAAGCGCCTACGTCAGTGAGAATGCTCCTGAGTCTTTCGTGGCATTGATGTCGAAACACTACCATCGCCTGAAACCGGTGAAGGATTATCAGGACATTGATGATGTGCTGTTTAAGTTTTCGCTGAACTTACCCGACCAACAAATCCCGTTGGTTATCGATCACCTGCATACCGCTCTGGATGGCATAATGAAGCCCGTCACCAGCGGCTTTGGGTTTATCGATTTGATTATTCCGGGCTTACATAAAGCCAACGGTATCAGCCGTTTGCTGAAACGCTGGAACCTGTCTCCACAAAACGTCGTCGCCATTGGCGATAGCGGCAACGATGCAGAAATGTTGAAAATGGCGCATTACTCTTTCGCCATGGCCAATGCGGCAGAGAGCATCAAAGCGATTGCCCGCTATCAGACCGATGACAATAACCATCAGGGCGCGCTGAATGTGATTCAGGCGGTGCTGGATAACACCTCTCCTTTTAACTAACGTCTAATCCTGCTAACCGGGGCGTGCTCCGGTTCTCACGCTTAATGCATTCCGCGCACACCATCAAGTTTTTAAACTTGCATTAACCTATTTTTAACTTATATTGCATGTGTAAGATAAATTAGTTTCGAATGAAAGTTAATGCGAGGTGGTTATGGCTTTTACGTTTACCAGCGACACATTGCCCGTCGATCACAAAGCGGCAATCCGTCAGATGAAACAGCAATTGCGGGCACAGCTTGGGGATGTTCAGTTGATTTTCAATCAGTTGAGCGATGCCATTGCCACTCGCGTGGCGGAAATCAACGCCCTCAAAGCGCAAGGTTCCCCGGTTTGGCCAACGTTGTCCTATGCGGATATCAAGGCGGGACGCGTAAACGCAGAGCAGCGTGAAGAGATTAAGCGTCGCGGATGCGTGGTCATCAAGGGACATTTCCCCCGCGAACAGGCGCTGGCATGGGATCAGTCGATGCTCGATTACCTGGATCGAAACCATTTCGATGAGGTCTACAAAGGCCCCGGTGATAACTTCTTTGGCACCCTCAGCGCATCCCGACCGGAGATCTACCCCATCTACTGGTCCCAGGCGCAAATGCAGGCCCGTCAGAGCGAAGAAATGGCCAATGCGCAGTCATTCCTTAATCGCCTGTGGACGTTTACAAGCGAAGGGAAACAATGGTTTAACCCGGACATCAGCGTCATCTATCCTGACCGCATACGTCGTCGTCCGCCGGGAACAACGTCCAAAGGGCTGGGCGCGCATACGGATTCCGGCGCGCTGGAGCGCTGGCTTCTGCCGGCATATCAGCAGGTCTTTGCGAATGTTTTCAATGGCAAGCTGGAAGATTACGATCCATGGCAGGCGGCGCATCGCACAGAAGTTGAAGAGTACACGGTAGATAACACCACTAAATGTTCAGTATTTCGTACCTTCCAGGGCTGGACGGCACTCTCCGATATGTTGCCAGGTCAGGGATTGTTGCACGTAGTCCCGATTCCTGAAGCGATGGCCTATGTGCTATTACGTCCATTGCTTGACGATGTGCCGGAAGATGAGCTTTGCGGCGTCGCGCCCGGCAGAGTTCTGCCGATTTCCACGCAATGGCATCCGCTGCTGATAGAGGCGTTAACCAGTATTCCGCAACTGGACGCCGGAGACTCCGTCTGGTGGCATTGCGATGTGATCCACTCCGTCGCGCCGGTGGAAAATCAGCAGGGCTGGGGCAATGTGATGTATATCCCTGCCGCGCCGATGTGCGAAAAGAATCTGGCCTACGCCCACAAAGTGAAGGCCGCGCTGGAAAAAGGCGCGTCGCCGGGGGATTTCCCGCGCGAGGATTATGAAACTGGCTGGGAAGGACGCTTCACGCTGGAGGATTTGAATATCCACGGTAAACGCGCGCTGGGTATAGCTTAGCTGTCGTACAGTCCTTCCCGATCAACGGCGGTGCGTCGTTTCCCCTGACGTATCCGCCGTACTGATTCCCGTACGGCCAGCATGCCGTTAAGCAACAATGTCCCCACCGGCGCATCCGGGCGCATCAGCCGCTGCTGGAGCATATATACCGCTTCCGTTCCCAGTTCATCACGGGGAACATGCACTGCGGTTAAGGGTACATCCTGAATCGCCGCCAGATTAAAGCCGTCGATGCTCATGACAGAGACGTCCTGAGGTACGCGCAGGCCGTGTTTTTGCAGGGCACTGATGGTACCCGCCGCCATAAAATCGCCGCCAACTAAAAATGCAGTCGGCAGATCCTTACCCTGCCGCTCAATAAGCCAGGCATTTACCAGCTCCTCCGTTTCACGAGCGCTAAAGCTCGGCACCACCAGCAGATCGCGCAGGTCATTAAATTTCAGGTTGTGTGACTGCCACGCGTCGCGGATCCCCGACAGGCGCAGCTCCATAGTGTAGCGGCGCAGACACATTACATTCAGCACCTCCCGGTGCCCCATTTCGAACAGATATTCCGCCGCCCGTTCGCCAATGGCGCGGTGATCGGGCGTGACGGCGGGCAGGCGCATGTGCCGGTCCCGGCAGTTAATTAATATGCAGGGTTTAGCGACATCCACCGCCAGATCGTGGATATGAGGATCGTCGATACCGAGAAGAATGGCGGCCTGGGTGTCCGGCTCGTTCATTCGCGTCAGAAACAACTGCGCATCGCTATCATTCTCTTCCAGCGCGCAGTAGCGCAGGCGAACCTCGTGGGATGCCAGGCCTTTACTCACGCTCTGGATCACGCGGTAGTAAAAGATGTCGGACCGCTCGTCAAACGCCCGCTGCGGCGCAAAAACCACCAGAGTGTTAAGCAGCAAACGCCCGGCCGCCATGCCGTCCATCACCCCCAACTCCCGCGCGCATGCCAACACCTTTGCCCGTGCTTTCTCACTGGTGTTGGCCTTCCCCGCCAGCACGCGGGAAACCGTGCTGATTGAGAGCTGAGTACGGGCCGCGATTTCGGTAATTTTTAGCCTTTTGTCCATTTTGTGATCTGGCTCCATTTGCAAAATGAAAAAATTTTCATGGCGCATTTATCAGTAAATAACTGGCATAGGAGCCATCATGCCAAATGACTTACGTTATTTATGAGAAATTTTGCACAAAAACGACTATTTCCCGCTCATGTTCTCCCTTAAGGTGAACTTGTCACACCGCTTCCATACTAGTTGTATATCAACTTTCGTATTTAAAACGTATATAAATCAAAGCTATAAAAATTTGTGTGACACCTGAACCTCCGTCCCTTACCGTCCGTCTTGTGGAGAGTAAAATGAGTCAGGACATCAATAACACCGTTGCGACAAGCAACACCCGTCGCGTCATTAAGAACTTGCGCTGGTACATCCTGGTGCTGTTCTTACTTGGCGTCACCGTTAACTACATCACCCGAAACTCGTTAGGTATTCTCGCTCCGGAGTTGAAAGAGAGCCTCGGGATCACCACCGAGCAATACTCCTGGATCGTCGGCGCGTTTCAGATTGCCTACACCATTTTCCAGCCCCTGTGCGGCTGGCTGATCGACGTTATCGGCCTGAAGATTGGCTTTATGATCTGCGCCGCGATATGGGCGCTGATGTGTATTTTCCACGCGGGCGCCGGAAGTTGGCTACACCTGGCCATTCTTCGCTTCTTTATGGGAGCGACCGAAGCGGCTGCGACCCCGGCGAACGCCAAAACCATTGGCGAATGGTTCCCGAAATCAGAACGTCCTGTTGCCGCAGGTTGGGCGGGTGTGGGTTTCTCCATCGGCGCGATGCTGGCACCGCCTATCATCTACTTTGCTCACGCCTCGTTCGGCTGGCAGGGCGCGTTTATGTTTACCGGCGTGCTGGCGCTGCTATGGGTGATCCTGTGGTGGGCGTTCTACCACAATCCGGAACAGCACCCGAACCTGAGTAAGGACGAGCTGGCGTTTATTAAGCAGGATAACGAACCGCCAGCGGTCAAACTGCCCTTCCTGACCGCGCTGAAGACCGTCTCAAAAAACAAACGCTTCTACGGCATCGCCATCCCGGCCTTTATGGCGGAGCCCGCCTGGGCAGTGCTGAGCTTCTGGGTGCCGCTGTACCTTGCCAAAGAGCACGGTATGGATTTGAAGCAGATTGCGATGTTTGCCTGGCTGCCGTTCCTCGCCGCCGACCTCGGTAGCGTGGTGAGCGGTTACCTGACGCGTCTGTATACCCGTCTGTTCGGCTGCTCCCGCGTTAACTCTGTGGTAGCAAGCTCCGTGACGGGCGCGTTCCTGATGATCTCTCTGGGCATCGTAGCCATCACCCGCGACCCGTATATCACCATCGTGCTGATCTCCATCGGCGGCTTCGGGCACCAGATCATCTCCTGCATGCTGAGCGCCCTGGTCGTGGAGTCGTTCGACAAAGGCCAGATGGCGACTGTCAACGGCATGCGCGGCTCTGCTGCGTGGATCGCCAGCTTCCTGTTCTCGCTGTTAATCGGCGTAACCGCCGACAAAATCGGCTTTAACCCGCTGTTTATTGCCATGGGCTTCTTTGACCTGATTGGCGCTGTCTTCCTGGTAGCATTTATTGCTGAACGTCGCGCTAAACGCGCCTGATAGTGGATGTATTGCATATGAAAACCCTGAAAAACTGGATCGTAGATAAGCAGTCAGCAAACCATCTTGAACTGCTGGTCGATAACCAGCACCGTCTGTGTCTGTATGTGCTGGAAGAGAATCTTTTCCGCGTGCTGGTTAAGCGCAAAGGCGAGCTGGCGCTGGACCGCACCTGGAGCATCGCACCGGAAAAAGACGTGCCGTGGGAAGGCCGCCATCGTGACGACATAAGCGGTTTCTCCTGCCCGGCCTGGAACCTGACGCAGCAGGATGGTGCGCTAACCGTGGCAACCGAACAGCTACGCGTGACCGTCCACCAGCCGCTGTGGCTGGAGTGGCACTACCGAAATGAGGCGGGCGAGTGGCAGCCGCTGGTCAATGACCGACCAACCAGCGCCTACCTGCTGAATGCCCACGGCGACGGCGTGGCGCACTATCTGAGCCGCTCTAAGGATGAGCGTTTCTACGGCCTGGGCGAGAAAGCGGGCGATCTTCAGCGCAACGGTAAACGCTATGAAATGCGCAACCTCGATGCGATGGGCTATAACGCAGTCAGCACTGATCCGCTGTACAAGCACATCCCGTTCACTATCGCCCGCCGCCATGATGTGAGCTACGGCCTGTTCTACGACAACCTGAGCAGTTGCTGGCTGGATTTGGGTAACGAAATCGATAACTACCACACCGCCTATCGCCGCTGGCAGGCGGAAGCCGGTGATATTGATTACTACATCTTTACCGGCAAGCGCGTGCTGGACGTCACCAAAGCCTTTGTCCGTCTGACCGGCAAAACGCTGTTCGGACCCAAATGGAGCCTGGGCTACAGCGGCTCGACCATGCATTACACCGACGCACCGGACGCGCAGAACCAGCTCATGAACTTCATCCGCCTGTGCGCAGACCACGCTATTCCGTGCGACTCGTTCCAGCTCTCGTCCGGCTACACCTCGATCAACGGCAAGCGCTACGTCTTTAACTGGAACTACGACAAGGTGCCGCAGCCGAAGGTGATGAGCCAGGCGTTCCACGACGCGGGGCTGAAACTGGCGGCCAATATCAAACCGTGCCTGTTGCAGGATCACCCGCGTTATAACGAAGTGGCAGAACGCGGCCTGTTTATTCGCGATTCAGAAACCGATGCGCCAGAACGTTCCAGCTTCTGGGATGATGAAGGCTCTAACCTTGACTTTACCAACCCGCAGACTATCCAGTGGTGGCAGGAAGGCGTCACCACGCAGTTGCTGGAGATGGGGATCGACGCAACCTGGAACGACAACAACGAGTTTGAAGTGTGGGACGGCGAAGCGCGCTGCCATGGCTTCGGCCAGGAGATCGCTATCAAGCACATTCGCCCGGTGATGCCGCTGCTGATGATGCGCGCCTCGCTGGAAGCACAGCAGCGTTTCGCCCCGGAGAAGCGCCCGTATCTCATCTCCCGTTCCGGCTGCGCCGGGATGCAGCGCTACGTGCAGACCTGGAGCGGTGATAACCGCACCAGTTGGGACACCCTGCGCTTCAACACCCGCATGGGGCTGGGGATGAGCTTGTCCGGGCTGTTCAACATCGGTCACGACGTCGGCGGTTTCTCCGGCGACAAACCGGACGCCGAGCTGTTTGTCCGCTGGGTACAAAACGGCGTGATGCATCCGCGCTTTACCATTCACTCCTGGAATGATGACCACACGGTGAACGAGCCGTGGATGTATCCGGGCGTGACGCCTGCCATTCGTGGTGCCATTGAACTGCGCTATCGCCTGCTGCCGTATCTTTACACCCTGCTCTGGCAGGCGCATGCCGACGACGAGCCGATGCTGCGCCCGACCTTCCTCGATCACGAGCACGATGCGCAGACCTTTGAAGAGTGCGATGACTTCCTGCTGGGCCGCGACCTGCTGGTGGCAAGCGTCGTCGAAGCCGGGCAGCGCGAGCGTCGCGTCTGGCTGCCGGATAACGAAACCGGTTGGTACGATTTTTACACCAACGAGTGGTTCGCTGGCGGGCAATCGATCGTTCTCGACGCGCCGCTGGAAAAACTGCCGCTGCTGGTACGCGCAGGTGCTGCTCTTCCGCTAAGCGAACGCATTACCCACGTGTCTGCTGAAAAAGACAACACCCGTGAGCTGAAGCTGTTCCCGGTGAAAGGCGTCGGCACAACCTCCGGCCTGCTGTTTGAAGATGACGGCGAAAGCTGGGGCTACCAGAATGGCAATGCGCTGTGGGTGGAATGGGAGATGGTGTGTGATGGCGCAGCGATCAATCTGAAGGTCAACGCGCGTGGGGATTATCGTCCGGCGTGGAAGGCGCTGAAGGTGTCGTTACCGGCGGGGGAAAAACGTAAGCTGCTGGTGAATGGGGTTGAAGGGGGCGAGTGGCTGGTGTAGTGCTGCCTGATGCCCTCACCCTACCCCTCTCCCACAGGGAGAGGGAATAAAGGCTCGACGCCTTTCCCTAAGTATTTCGCGCTGCAGGAAGGCGGCAAACCTGTGAATCCCCGGGAGCTTACATTAGTAAGTGACCGGGGTGAACAGGTGAAGCCAACACATCTGCAGCGTGAAAGACGACGGGAAATTAGCCGTCGATACCTTTACTACGCAGGTAATCTTCGTAGTTACCGGTGAAGTCGATCACGCGCTCCGGCGTAATTTCAATCACACGGGTTGCCAGAGAACTGACGAACTCACGGTCGTGAGAAACGAAAATCAACGTGCCCTGATACATTTCCAGCGCCATGTTCAGCGACTCAATCGATTCCATATCCAGGTGGTTAGTTGGTTCGTCCATTACCAGAATATTCGGTTTCTGCATCATCAGCTTACCGAACAGCAT
>NZ_JAHLQZ010000075.1:0-18320 GCF_018919505.1 Citrobacter sp. S55_ASV_140 | reverse complement strand
GTGATGCAGCCGATGGCTGTCCTGCAGGCCATATGCTGGCTATGGGCGGCAACCATCTGTCAAGCAATGGACTGAAGTGCCAGCCAGCGCTACCACATAGCGCAGCGACGACAACCACTGCCAGACACGTCCCCCCGGTTCGACAAGGCGCAGGCAGACAACGCAGCGCTTCACGTTGCTGAAGCGGCGTGATGCTGGTTTGTTGTTCACCCTGTTTCGTTTTATTACGCGTAAGATTCCACCCGACACGCGCCGCCAGATGCAGATTACCGCGGCAACGTTTCTTGATATGTCGGATAAATGTCTCAGGAAGGGCATCTTTGCCCTCCTGTTCCGTTTCGATACAGGGTGCGATTACCCTACGGTAATCCTCAATATCCGGGATGGGTACGTCGAACCAGAGCGGATGCATCGTACGTAACTGGCGCTGCTGTCTCAGACTGTATCTACCGGTTACTAGCAGCCGGGCCTTCGGCATTATGGCGATAAACGCCTTAACCGTTGCAGTAATACCGGTGGTGACCTGATGTCCGTCTTCCAAAATAAACAGAGGCTTATCGCATGCCTTAACGGTTATCAGACCAAGTAATTCGCTCCAGATCGTCTCGCCAGAAAATGACCGTCCGGTTAAACAGCCCTCCTTTTGCGTATCTGCGATAACCTGCCATTCCCACCTATAACCTTTTCTATTTACAGGTGCCAGAGTTAGCACCCGATGTGGCCATAACGCTTCTACACTGCGTGCAAGCGTGCTTTTTCCGGTGCCTTTTGCCCCATGTAATACCAGCCATTGTTCGTTCAAAAACGCGGAAAGGATATTATCCCGCAACAGTTGCTGGCGGGAGGTCAAAACAGAAATGAACTCATCCATGAACATTCATATTTTCCATAAAATTTATTATTTCCTAAAGTAGGAACGTGGGAGCCAAAACGCTTGTCGCCTGGCAGCAGGATAAATATATTATCGTTATCATTAACAAGAAACAGATTAACTTGTTAGTTATTCTTAATCATAATTTTATGAAAACTATCCGCCACGTATTCAAAAGCACGCTATTTTATCATGGCGCCTACCTCATAGTGATATTTGCAAGCGTTATATGTATTTTTGCTTGTATACATAAAGGATATGAACAGTGGTTTGAAAACAAAACATTGCGGACAGCATCAAGTCAAATTCATCAGGAGAATATCTCAAACAGAAAACAAAAATGGCATTTATCATCCGTGCCCTTAGATACAGATATGAATGTTTCCCCCCATCAACAATCGCATGCGCAAGAGGCATTGCTGTCTGGGGTCGTTGTCAGCGGAATTATTCATAGTTCAAATAAATCCATTTCCCGCGCAATCTTGCAGGAAAATGGTGAGCAAAATGTTTATGCCATTAATGATTATCTGAAGTCCTCCAGCAAAATACGTGTTACGGGTATTACAAAGAATCAGATAATGTTTTCTTCTGGTGAGCAAACACTGCAACTGACATTGCTTGCTGAACTGGCACAACAGTCCAGGTCTCAGGGGGCGGTAGCATCCCGGCAAGAGCAACAAGCGGTAACGCTGGCTGATTTCATTGATGCCAGTCCTGTAGTGGATAAGAACACTTTACGTGGTTTACGCCTTCTACCACGAAAACAGGTTCAGTTTTTTAAGCATTCTTCCCTCGAACCTGGGGATATAGCCATTCAGCTAAATAATATCAAGTTGACTCAACAGGCAAATTTAGGCAAAGCACAAAATGCGCTTAAGCACCTTAAAATGGCTCAGTTCACCGTCTTACGTAATGCTTCGCCACGGTTAATTAATGTTTCAGTTCAACAATTCCAGGATGGAAAGGAAGACTAAATGGAGAGAACTGTTTTACATCGGCGACTGAAAAGTTGGTCGTTGATACTTTTACTCGCAGCCTCCTGCCGCACTGCATTCGCAGTCGATTATACCGCTAACTTTGACAATGCGGACATTCAGACATTTGTCAATATTGTCGGCCAAAATATGGGTAAAACCATTCTGATTGATCCCGATGTTAAGGCTTCAATATCCGTCAGAAGCAATGATACCTTCAATGAGGATGAATATTATCAGTTTTTCCTGAGCGTACTGGATCTCTACGGTTTCTCAATTATTACTCTTGATAATGGGTTACTTAAGGTAGTGCGTTCAGAGCAAGTCAAAACAATGCCAGGAAGACTCATTAGCGGGACGAAACCCGGCAAAGGAGATGAACTGGTGACGCGTATTGTGTCACTGGAAAACGTTCCTGCTCGCGTATTGTCCCCCTTGCTTCGACAAATGCTTGATGGCGGTAAGGTCGGTAATGTTGTGCATTACGAACCATCAAATGCATTGATCATCACCGGCAAAGCCTCAACCGTCAATCGTCTGTTGGAGGTGGTTAAACGTGTCGATGTGATGGGTGATGCCAAAGAACAGGTTTTCACACTGAAGTATGCCTCAGCGACCGACCTGGCCGACGTCCTCAATGACCTGGCGCGAGAAAATGGCAAAGAGGCTAAACCGGCCACACTTCAGACGCGCATCGTTGCAGATAAACGTAGTAATGCGTTAATTGTCAGCGGTTCCGATCGTGCCCGGGCGCGCATGGCACAACTTATTTCCCGGCTGGATACGCAAGATCAAGGTGAGGGCAACACCCGTGTCTGGTATTTGAAATATGCCAAAGCAGATAAACTGGTTGAAGTTTTAACCGGCGTCACGCAAAAGATGAAGGATGAAAAAAGCAGCGCTTCAAAATCATCAGCCAGCAGCAGCAATAACGATATATCCATCACGGCAGATGAACAAACCAACTCGCTGGTTATTACCGCAGACCAAAGTATTCTCCAGCAGTTAGAAGATGTCATCGCCAAACTGGACATTCGCCGCGCCCAGGTTCTGGTCGAAGCTATCATCGTGGAAGTTCAGGATGGTAAAGGCATTAATCTTGGGGTCCAGTGGGCCAACAAAAACGTCGGCGTGCAGCAGTTTACCAAAACCAATCTTCCCATTTTCAATGCCGCACAAGGGGTTCAAGAATTCAAGAGACAGGGCGGTACCACCAGCGATAACCCTGCATATGATTTGTTCAGTAACTTCAATGGTCTTGCCGCAGGATTCTTCAACGGCGACTGGGGGGTTCTCCTTACCGCGCTGAGTAGCAATAGCAAGAATGATATTCTTTCTACTCCGAGTATCGTGACACTCGATAACAAAGAGGCATCTTTCAACGCTGGGCAAGACGTTCCGGTGCTTTCCGGGTCGCAAACCACCTCGGGCGATAATATTTACAGCACCGTCGAACGTAAGACAGTCGGCACTAAGCTAAAAGTTACGCCGCAAATCAATGAAGGCGATTCCGTATTAATGGAAATTGAGCAAGAGGTGTCCAGTGTCGATTCTACGGCAACCTCATCCACTCTCGGCCCTACATTTAATACCCGTACTATTCAAAACGCCGTCCTGGTAAAAAGCGGTGAAACCGTGGTATTGGGCGGATTGATGGATGACTCAAGTAAACAAGAGGTTTCGAAAGTTCCCTTACTGGGTGATATCCCCCTCATTGGGCAACTTTTTCGCTATACCTCAAATGAAAAAAATAAACGCAACTTGATGGTGTTCATCCGACCAACCATCATCAGAGATGATGAAGTCTATCATTCGCTTTCGAGGGATAAATATACTGGCTTCAAGGAGATGCAACAAAACAGGAGTAGCAAGCAAAACGGTAGCCTGATTGATGTCGATGCCATTGAATCATTAGATGACCACGCATTTGACTCCTCTGTGGCCACACCAGCTAAGTCAAACAGCAAAAATCCGTTCCATAACGGCAGTGCAAAATGACAGCCTTTACGTGGAAAAAAGCACAGCGATACGGTATTGCCGTACAGCAGGAAGAGCTGATTTATGCTGAAAATACCTCGCTTGAATCTATGCTGGACGTAGCCGCAACAGCGCCTGAATGTAGCCGGTTTACCCGGCTCTCTACGCAACAGTTTGAGGAAAAACTCGAGCACCTGTATCAACAGAACAGCGGCACTGCCCAGTTGATCGCAGAAGATATGAATAACCTTGATGATCTCAACATTCTTTCTGAGGAGATCCAGTCCAATGAAGATCTGCTTAACGAACAATCCGATGCGCCGGTCATACGACTAATTAATGCCGTACTCAGTGAAGCAATCAAGGAACATGCATCCGATATTCATATCGAAGTATTTGAGAAAACGATGGGGATCCGCTTTCGCGTCGATGGCGTTCTGCGTCCAGTGGTTCAGCCTAATAAAAAGCTGGCGGCCCTGCTGATCTCACGTATTAAAGTGATGGCCAAGCTGGATATTGCCGAAAAGCGCCTCCCACAGGATGGTCGCATAACGTTAAAAATAGGCCAGCGGAATGTGGATGTGCGTGTCTCTACGCTCCCCTCACAGCATGGCGAACGTGTCGTTTTGCGTCTGCTGGATAAAACCAGCCTGCGGTTATCAATCGATAAGCTGGATATGTCAGCAGAAGACACATGCAGCCTGAAAGATCTGATTGCCCTCCCCCACGGCATTATTCTGGTCACCGGCCCAACGGGTTCAGGAAAAAGTACCACGCTATACGCCATCCTTTCCGCACTGAATAGCCCGGAGCGTAACGTCCTCACCGTTGAAGATCCGATTGAATATGAACTGGAAGGGATAGGTCAAACGCAGGTCAATAGTCGCGTAGATATGTCTTTTGCCCGTGGGCTACGCGCCATTTTACGTCAGGATCCTGATGTCGTGATGGTAGGTGAAATTCGCGACGCCGAAACAGCGCAGATTGCTGTTCAGGCGTCGTTGACCGGACATCTGGTTCTTTCGACTCTCCATACAAACAGCGCCAGCGGAGCCGTAACACGATTGCGGGATATGGGGGTGGAATCGTTTCTGCTTTCTTCATCACTTGTCGGGGTTATTGCCCAGCGTCTGGTAAGACGACTGTGTAACCACTGCAAAATACCGCGCCCCGCCACCCACCAGCAACAACAACTCCTGCTGGCTCAAGGGATCAATACCTCTCAGGTCTGGCATGCCGGGGGCTGCGAGGCATGCAGGCATAGCGGCTATCAGGGGCGACTGGCAATTCACGAGCTGTTACTTGTTACGCCTGAACTGCGCGAAGCCATTCACACAGAGACCAACGAACAGCACCTGGAGCAAATTCAGCGTCGTCACCATCGTAGTTTGCTGGCAAACGGTCTCCGCGTCGCCGCAGAAGGCATTACATCGCTGGAGGAGGTGCTAAGAGTGACATCGGAAGGGCAAACACCGACGGAGCAGCCTGAATGAAATATTGCTGGACCGCAACAGATTTGAAGGGAAATCGTATTACGGGCGTTAGCGAGGCCGCAAGCGAACGGGACATGGTGGCGCAACTGCGTAGCCAGGCCCTATTGCCGCAAACGATAAAACCCCAACGACGCGCGATCCCCCTCAAGACCCTCCCTGCACGAGTCAGTCACAGTGAATTAACGCTTTTTACGCGTCAGATTGCAACGCTAATCGCCGCAGCATTACCGCTGGATGAAGCCCTCGACGTGGTTCGGCAACAAAAAGAAAATAAGAAACTTGCCGATGTGATTACGACTCTTCGGCAGTCCATTCTTGAAGGACAATCACTGTCAACTGCGATGCAGGCGTATCCCCGCCTGTTTGATGCCGTCTTTTGTACGCTCGTTAAAGCGGGCGAAACGGTGGGTCAGTTAGGCGCAGTTCTGGAAAGACTGGCGGATTTTAACGAAGCGCGCCAGCGAATGCGCAGCAAGCTTACGCAGGCTTTAATCTATCCTTCCCTGCTCACTACGGTCGCTATTCTGGTGGTTATTATTTTGCTCACCACCGTGGTGCCTAAGGTCGCAGCGCAGTTTATCCACCTCAAACACGCATTGCCGCTCACCACTCGGATCCTGCTCGCGATCAGCAATTTTTTGTCGGCATATGGCCCTTGGAGCCTGCTCACCCTCATTGGCGGTGGATGCCTGTTTTCTTTCTGGCTTAAACAAAAGGGAAACCGGCATCGATTTCACCGTTGGTTAATTCAATTTCGCTTAACGTCGCCTTTAGTATGCGCCATCAATAGCGCTCGCTACTTACGTGCCCTGAGCATTCTTAACAGCAGCGGCGTTCCTCTTTTACAAGCTATGTCGCTTTCCGCTGAGGGGGTGAGTAATCAGGAAATACGCCAGCGTCTGGGTGAAGCGGCTGAGAGCGTTCGCCAGGGCAACAGCGTTAGCCAGTCGCTGGAGAAGACGAAGATTTTTCCCGCGATGATGCTCTACATGATCGCCTCCGGGGAAAAAAGCGGTCAGCTTGGAGAACTCATGCAGCGGGCAACAGAAAATCAGGAAATCCAACTACAAAACCGCATCGCACTGACGCTGGCAATTTTTGAACCTGCGTTGATCGTTGTGATGGCGATGATCGTTTTGTTCATTGTCGTCTCGGTTATGCAGCCAATTTTACAACTTAACTCATTAATGAACTAAGGAAAGGTTATGGAACAACAGACACGAGCCACAGAGCGTGGCTTTACCCTCATGGAATTGATGGTGGTCATTGTGATTTTGGGGGTTCTGGCAAGCCTGGTCGTGCCGAATCTGATGGGCAACAAAGATCGCGCGGACAGACAAAAGGCGGTCAGCGACATTGTCGCGCTCGAAAATGCGCTGGACATGTACAAGCTGGACAACCATCGCTACCCCACGACGGAACAAGGTCTGGAAGCACTCATCACCGCGCCGGAGCTCTCTCCCAAGGCCGAAAATTACAATACTGACGGTTATATCCGACGTCTGCCTGCAGACCCCTGGGGGAACGACTATATCCTGATAAGCCCCGGCGAACATGGCGCTATTGATATCAGCTCCGTAGGGCCAGATGGAGAAGCTGGAACGGCGGATGACATTAACAACTGGGATAATAACAAAAAATCGCAATAAACATGACGCATCAGAAAGGATTCACGTTGCTGGAAGTGATGCTGGTTGTGGTCATTATCGCCATCTCAGCTACGGGCATTATCGCCATGCAAAGTGACCGGCTGGGATCAGGCGGAAAGCTACTACAGCGGATCGACACCTTCAGGCAGACGGTGAAATACGCGTCAGACCTGGCGTTGCTGGAAAAGCATGTGGTCGGTTTGCGGTTGACCACTGAAGGCTGGGCTTTTTACCTGCCGCAAAAGGATTCAACCCACAAATGGAACTGGCAAGAGCTGGCCGACAGCGACAGTTTACCGCTTTACGGTAACTGGGCTGCGCCAGCGAAACCTGAAGTAACGCCTTCAGCAGCAAATGCAAATCCACAAATTATGATCTTACCCGATGGTCAACTGACGCCTTTTACCGTGATGTTCAGAGATGAAGACGGTGCAAAATTCGTGACTCTGCGGTGTGACGGATCGCTACCGCTGGATATCACTCGCCTTGAGGATGCGCAATGAAGCAACAAAGCGGAATGCTCCTGCTTGAGGTATTGCTGGCGATGGCAATCTTTGCGACCGCTGTAATAGCGCTGATTAGCAGTATGCAATGGCAACTCTCTGCTCTCGACACGCTGAAGCAAGAAACTCTGGCACTCTGGGCTGCGGACAACGCCTTGATTGGAACCATTAACGACCAGACCACCTCGGGAAAAGGTCAGACAATACTGCTGAACGAGACTTTCTCCTGGCAGTTGTCGGGTAGCCTGCAAAACCAGTCAGCCATTAATCAAAAGCAAGCCAGCGTAACCTCCGCCAGCGGACGGACGCTTAATCTGTACTCCTGGACGCCAGAAAACGGAGACAAAAAATGAGTAAGATGCCGCGGGGCTTCACGTTACTGGAAGTGATGCTGGCAATTGCCATTTTCTCGACGCTCAGTTTTTTGGCCTCAATCGTTTTTTCCCAGGCCTCAGAACAGCATCAGCGGGCGAAAAAGACAGCCGATAATTTTGATGCTTTTCAGCATACGATGCTGCTGTTTGAAAACGATTTGATGCAGTACGTTCCGCGAAAAAACCGTCAGACGAATCAGCCTTTTTTCAGCGAAAAAGATGGCGCGATTTTCACTACTCAGACACGAGACCCAGCCATGCCTTTCGAGGCCGTTTTCATTCTCACTACCGTCCACTGGTATGTGGACAACGGCACGTTATACCGCGCGATGAGACGCTCGCCCGATGGCAAAGAGGAGGCACCGCCACAAGCGTTACTCTCCGACATCGCTCATCTGTCCGCAACAATGACTCTCGCTGAGGGCGACAGTGCATCCACAACGGCTAAAATAACGCTGGAGCGTGAAAACGGAGAGATTCTTACCCGTCTTTTTATTCTGCCCGGCTGGTTCCCGGAGAAACAGAAATCCAGCCCGACGTCAGGGGCGGCTACAGGGACAGCTAAATGAGTAATCAAAGGGGATCGGCGTTACTGATCGTGTTGATGATTCTGGCGCTGATGGCCGCGCTGGCATCAGAAATGACGATCAGCTTTCAGACTCAGTTGCAGCGCAGCCGACGCACAAATGACAGTATCCAGGGGAAATATGCGCTGCTGTATGCCGAAGCGCAAGCCACTGCACAAACGCTGCAGAATGCCAAGGATAAGCTTAGCCAACTTGATGAGCTCCCCCAGTTTGCAGAACTTCGCGACAACACAACGGTAAGCTGGCAAACCAGTGATCTACAACATTGCTTCAATCTGAATGCATTAGCAGATGTACCGACGGACCCGATGACCACTCTGCCCTATAAAATCGAGGTGTTCGCAGCCCTGTTGGAAAAAATCGGCGTGGAAAAGTATCGCGCAGACGAGATCGCGCAATCTGGCGCAGATTACATTGACGCTGACGTGACGCCCCGTGTCAAAGGCGCTGAAGATGAGTATTACAAGTCCAGCCAACCGGGTTTTCTTACAGAAGGCCAGATGATCTTTTTACCTGCCGAAATACGCAAGCTCAAAGGAATGACCGACGCTATTTATCAAAAATTATCCCCTTTTATCTGCGCGACATTCAGCAATGAACTCGCCATAAATATTAATACTCTTACTGAGCAGCAGGCCCCTCTATTAGCTGCGCTATTTCTCAATAACCTCAGTGACTCAGATGCAAAAACACTACTGAAGAAACGCCCTGAAGGTGGCTGGAAAACGGTAGATGCCTTTCTCTATCAGGCACAACAAGATTACAGCGCCACCAAACCCCTGACGGATTCGCTTAAAAAACAGTTAACCGCCAATAGCACCTTTTTTTTGACCACATCTACAGCCCACGAGGGTGACCTTACTTCCGGTATGCGCACATTTTTCTTTTATGATGAAAAAAATAAAACAATTAAAATCTATTTACGCCAACTTACGGATGGCAGTAGCGAAGAGTAAAGCAGTTTCAGTGTCCTCACCAAAACTGCTTATCCGCCTGCAAAAACAGCCGTCAGCCCCCGTGGAATGGGTGGAATATACTGAAGGTGGCGGAGGTGAAATCCAGCATCTGTCCATGGAACAGTTAACGGAGCTTGGTACACTTCCAGCGGCGCAGTCCGCACATCTGCTTCTTTCCGCCAGTATGGCGACATGTAAAACAATCGTCATACCGGATGAAGAGTATGAACTGACTGACCAAAAGCTTCACTGGCTCGCTGATGAAACGCTCGACGAAGGGGCGCCCTCATTGCACTGGACATTACTGTCCCGTCAGGGGTCTCGTCTCACTGTTGCAGGCATTGATGCCGACTGGCTTGAGTCTCAGCTCCGAACCCTTGCCGATGCAGGTATTAACACCACATGTGTCACGTTTGACGCCTGTTGCCTGCCGGCATGCGACAATGGCTGGACGGTATTAAGAGAGGGCGATCGGTGGTTGCTCAGAACACAGGAAAATTATCTCTCCTGCCTGACGGAGGCGTGGCTTACCCACCTGCTTACGCATTTCGGCCCTCCGCAGTTGGTAAACTACGGTTCGTTACCACTGGCCTGTTCCAGTACAGAGAGTCAACCTGAACGCCATATTCTGACTCTCTACCCAAACGGCAATGTACCTAATCTTCTACACGATAAGATTCGTGCCCCTTCTCCACGCTCGCCCACGACCGCGCTCCTGAAGCGCGTCGCGCTATTCAGCATCATGCTGGCTGCGGGTGTCGCACTGCTTACTCGCTCTATTACCTACTGGCAACTCCATAGCCTGGAGAAGCAGCTCAGTCAGGATCTGGTACAGCAGTGGCAGCGATACATTCCTGAGAACAGACACAGTAGCAATTTGCGAACCTATCTGCCGAAACAGTTACAACAACATATCCCCGCCCCCTATTTGTTCTTGCAGCAGTTGCAGTCAAAGCTGTCAGCATTCCCGGGATTGGCGCTGGAAGGAGTTAACTATGATCCGGCGAGTAAATCTTTGCAGCTTTTCATCTACGCCAGTGATGAAAGCCAGGTACAGGCATTCATCAAAGCGCGCATTTATGGCTTGCCATTAAAAGTCGAAAAACATGAACAGGGAATGTGGACACTTCGAAATGATTAAACGTGCTCAGGTCTGGTTTCATCATAAAAATACGCATGAGCAACGCATCTTTATAACGTTGTTCGGATGCTGCCTGTTGGCCATTTTTTGGTTTGGCGCCTGGCAGCCTTTAGGTCAGGCTATCGATACAATGCAATCCCGGGACGAAAAGTTACAGCTCGACATACAGTGGCTTCACAAACAGGCTTCAGCAGCCGGTCTTCTTCCACAGCGGACGCAATCGGACTCCCTGGAAACGCTGGTGAAGCGCAGTCTTAAAAAATCGGGACTTAACGCAACACTCCAGCCGGCTCACGGTGGTGGACTCAATATCAGCGCCTCCACCATCAAGATGGACACCTTCGTACGCTGGTTGGCAGTGTTACAGGGCGAATATGGTCTGCACATCGTGGCGCTTGAGTTTCACGCCAGTAAAGACGATGCCGACAGTATTACGCTGACACGACTGACGATTGGAGCGAAAAAAAATGGATAACGGGTTAGCAATATTGTTCCTTGTCGTTGGACTACTGGCGGGCAGCACCATGGGAATGCTCACCTGGCGCCTGCCTCTGATGGTGCTCCCCCCCACCCCCGCAGACGGAGCGCTCTCCCCTTTTAATTTATGGCTGCCTGGTTCGCATTGCTGCCACTGCCAAACCCCGCTGGCGTGGTATGACAACATTCCCCTACTGAGTTGGCTATATCTGAAGGGGAAGTGTCGTCATTGTGGTCTTCCTGTCTCGAAACGCTATCCTTTGCTCGAAGCGCTCTGTGCTGTTATGGCCGTTTTCTGTTACGCCCTCCATCCCAACGAAATCCTGCTGGCGCTGGCGCTCTTTATCTATTTTTGGTTTGCGCTCGCACTCAGCGTAATCGACCTGCAGCATTATCTTCTGCCTGACAAACTCACGCTGCCATTGCTGTGGCTCGGGCTGTTATTCAACGCCAGTTTCGGTGTTATACCCAGCAAAGACGCCATCATTGGAGCCGTTGCGGGATATATGATTTTGTGGTTGATCTACTGGTTAGTCAGGTTGTTATGGCATAAAGAGGGGATCGGCTACGGGGACTTCAAAATGCTGGCCGCTGCCGGGGCCTGGAGCGGTTGGCAAAGTATACCGATGATCCTTTACGCAGCTTCAATCACAGGGATTATGTATGGTCTTCTGTTATGGGCAAAAAAAGGACGTCGCGGCGCGCTGATTCCTTTTGGTCCGGCACTGGCCGTAAGTGGGTGGGGTTACTTTTGTTGGATAAGTTGGTGAACTCAACAGGAAGGATTAACTCCTTCCTGTATTAACGACTCTGCTTCTACTCTTCTTCGCGAATTTGCGCCTGCAGATAATTCTGGATCCCCAGTTTATCGATAAGATCCAGCTCGGTCTCCAGCCAGTCAATATGGCCTTCCTCATCCGCCAGAATTTCAATCATCATGTCACGGCTGACGTAATCAAATACACTGTCGGCATAGGCGATTGCTTCACGCAGGTCTTTTGCACCTTCCAGCTCAAGAGCCAGATCCGAACGCAGCATCTCTTCAACATCTTCACCGATGCCAAGTTTGCCCAGATCCTGGAGATTGGGAATACCTTCAAGAAAAAGAATACGCTCAATGTACTTATCGGCGTGTTTCATCTCGTCGATAGATTCATGATATTCAACGTCATTCAGACGTTTGAAACCCCAGTTTTTGAACATTCTCGCATGAAGAAAATACTGGTTGATGGCGACAAGCTCGTTTCCCAATAATTTATTGAGATAATTTATTACCTTAACATCACCTTTCATTATATAGTCCCTCCGCTTCCACTCTTAGAGAGTAGATGGGGCTAGCGGGATGTCAAAAAAAAGAGTGTGACTCAGGCGATCTCTTTAAATTCTGGCATTTGCATTAATTCTTCCTGCATCACTTCGCGCGCGGCCCGAATACATTTACCACATTGATTTCCAACAGGAATAAACTTGCGTAACTGCTGAAATGACTGTGGGTGAAACTGGCGTACCGCCTGACGAATTTTTTTATCACTGATGCCGTTACATAAACAAATGTACATATATGCTCCCAACCATGAACACCTTCAGGATAAATGATTATTGTTCTCAATACAACGTCATCTAAAAGAAATAAATCCCTCCCCCTGCACAGAATCGGGTTTGGGATTTATTTCAACGAGTTAACAACTAATCATTAATGGACCAGAGCACCGCCATCCTTCAGAATATCGTCTGTAAGTACCACTTCTGCAATAGTCGTTTCAACGCTATTACTGAAACGATACAAGCGAACAGTATCTCCCGCTTTCAATTCTTTGACCCAGGTCCCCGTGACGGTATCATTCGCCTTATTAACGCGTTTCTGACCACCACTGATTGAACCAAACTGGCTTTTGCCGATATATTTTCCATTTAACTGAATAGAGTAGTTTTTATTTCTTGCCTCATGAGCGGCAGTAGTCAGAGTCATACTTAACGCAGGCTTGTCGTCCTGAATAACAACCTGGAACTCTTTCAGTTCACTGGCAATCTCCGGACGCATATCTTTTTTACCTGCCAGAGTTTCTTCTGTCACCGTTACTTGCTCCAGTGGGTAGAGTACACCATTGCTGTAGCAGCTCAGTTCAATTAGATCGCCAACCTTCAGCGGCATTCCCCAGCTCGCGGTAACAGTACCTTCCTCTTCATTAATTTCTTTTTTACCCCAATCATAAATGGTGCCGTACTGGCTCTTACCGTAATATTTTCCATTCTGATAAACAGAATAGTTCATATTCCTGGCCTCATGTGCCGCTTTGGTGATGGTGAATTCCGTCATCGGCGTACCGTCTCGCAGATATATGCCAAAATCTGACAGATTCGCGCGGCATTCGGATAAAGGCACTTCCATTATATCATCGACAATCTCACCCAATTCATGTTCTGGAGTATCACCGCTAATATCCCAGATTATCGCTCCGCCGTATCCTTGCTGGTTAATGTAGGCAACTTTTTTCTGAATCGACTCCGGATCGTCATACGTCAAGAACTCTTGCGTTTTCGCATTATACAAGTAAGGAACCTGTGATTCCGGATCCCAGTAGCGAGTGTAGTCAGCAGACGAAGAATACTGTTTTAACAGATAGTAGGGGTTAGTACCGGTATACTGATCTTCATCATCCCACGCGCCGTGTACGGTAGCGGAACCTGAAGCGAACAGACCAGGCAGACCTTTAACGATTTCCGTCGGCGCCACGCTACCCCAGCCACGGCCGTAGAACGGGATCCCCATCATCAGCTTACTTTTGGGCACATGCCATTTCGAACTGTATTCCTGCATCGTGGAAGCGACATTTAGCAACTGATCGGCATCCTGGCTGTTGGCATAGAGCGGAGCATTGTGGCCTGTGATAGGGTCAAAAGCGCCATGAATATCATATGCCATGACATTGACGCTATCCAGCAATGGTGCGGTGACCTCTGGGTTGATGTACTCAATATTATTATGGTTGGTTGTTACTGCTGCGGAAAGTTGGAAGTACTTATCGCTCTGTAAACCAAGGGTATCCAGTTTACTTCTGAGCGTCTGGATAAGTTTAGTGAAATTGGTCTTTTCAGTATCGCTATCCGGGTATTCCCAGTCTACATCAATACCATCAAACCCCCACTCCTGCATGAAAGCAATCATGCTGTCTGCCAGTTTATTGATACCGTCATCCGTTTTGGTGGCTTCTTCGAATACACCTTCTTCAGAGTTATTCCATCCGCCAACGGAGACCATATTTGTGACGTTGTTTTGCTCAGTCAGTTTGTCCAGCTGACGGAGCAGATCCGGGCCTTTATAGGTATCATGGACAATAACTTCACCATCCTTAATAACCGCAAAGCCATAGTTAAGGTGGGTTAACTGACTGAAGTCAATTTTATCCGGCGTGAAATAGTTATGTGCTTCATAAACGCCCCACTCAGGGAAATAGCCGATAACTTTACGTTGCGCGGCAGCCTTATCTTTACCTTGTTTTTGCAGATCTGCCGCTTTCTGGCCGGTATAAGGCGTAAAATTGAACGTGGCAAGATTTTGTATTTGAATAGGACCGACCTTCAGCCATACAGAGTCACTTCCTGGAACCATACCGGGATCAACCCACCACTGACTTTTCCAGTAATAGCCATTATATCGAACAATTGTTCCTGTCGTACCATAAGTGGCAGTGGGATCATAGTCTACAGAATTAATTGCGTTATTATCCTTTTCCGCTACGGTTACCGTCACCGTACCCGGAAAATTATTTTGACTACTGTCTGTATAAGCGACCCAGGTATTACCATTATCCTTCGTCAACATCTGACTATTATCAAGGCCGCTGATTGTATTAGTGTCGTCATTCATCGACAACGTTGCAGCAAATGATGAAAAAGACAATGACATCCCAGCAGCAAGTATTGCCGCTGTTAATTTATTTAGTTTCATACATTATCCTTAATGATAAAATTATTGCTCGGTAAATAGCCATTTTTGGCAATGTTAGAATAGGTAATAGAACCAGCAATAACAATTAATACATTTCTCATCAAACCAGAGGTCATTGCTATATATAAACCTCACTAATATACCGTCAGAAAGGGAGTATTACTGGCAAAAATATCATCACAGCAGTCAATAATCACAATATAAAGATCCGTTACATATCTGGCCAATCACGCATGTCAAAGAAAAACGATAACCGATATCACTTCATTCACGCCTATGCCACCAAAATAAAATAGATAGTATGAATAACAAAAAATGTAATTTTTTATTACAGACAGGAACGTCATAAAAAAGCCTGAGCAGAATAGGTTATCTGACTCAGGCATTGAGATTAACTCGATTTGTAATACTTCAGGTTACATCTGCAATAGCTGCGCTCACTCTCCGCAATCACACAGTAACCTTTTGCTGCTGAGGATGAATGAGGCACCTCCCTGTCCCTCATTCAAAGGCAGCCTTTGGATGTTTTTAGCCTATAACCCGAATGATTAAGGGCATAAACTGTTTTCAGTTATTTCAGCATATCTTCCGTAACAACTACTTTCGCAATGGTCGCCGGATTTGGTGTAATACGCTCGACAACCACCGTTTCACCCACTGAAATTGCACGCTCATCAGATTTTACGGTTGTCACACCATTTTTGGTTGATTTCGAAGAGTAGTAACATTTGCCATTATCACAGCTGAAGACGTAGTTACCGTTTTTCTCATCACCCATAACTTTAACCATATATGCGCTGTTGGTGCCTGCAGCAACTTTATCAGCGGCAAAATCGACATACACCATAGGAATGCCATTCTCTTTCTTCACCGTCAGAGAAGACACATCCGCACTGCCTACCAGTGGATTATTGCCTGCCAGCATGTCATCCGTCACGGTGAGCGTCGCCAGTACCTGAGCATCAGGGTGAGTACGCTTCACTGTCACCACGCTGCCAGGATGAAGCATATAACTCAAGCCGCCAGTACGCAGAGTCGACTGTTCGCCATAGTTATAACGGTAGCTGTAATAATTCTTCTTCCCTTCCGTCGAGAAAACATATTTACCATCGACCTCAACACGGTAGTTATTAGAATCACTCAGCTTGCTGGCATCAAAGTTCACATTGACTCGCTGTGAGCCATCAAAAACATCAATGTAAACGGCTTTGACATCACCCGCTAAATCACCTGCAGTTTCGCTTTGGGTAAACGGGGCAAAGACTTCGCTAAAGGCGTATTTCGCAGCCTGCTGTTCGGTCAGACCGCTGTGCTCAGGGGAAACCTGCCTGGCCACGCCAGGCTGATCGCGCATCATGGACCATATGCCAATCATGCCCAGACCACGATCAGTGGCATCCTGCATCACCAGTTTCGCATCAGACATATAAAACACTTCGCCCTGAACGTCGTTGTAACCGATCATCGGCGTCGTGCCCATCATGGCGTTGATTTCCGCATCGCTCTTGTCAGTGAAAATTTGCTTCATCTGGCTATGGAGGTTTTCAATGGCGGATGTCGCACATTTGCCATGAATGTTTTGGCCTTCAGTACCATCAGACTGGCAGATGCTGTTACCGTAATCCATCGCCATGACGTTGACACCAGCCAGTTCAACGCCCTTGGTTTTCGCATCTTCAAGCACGTAAAGACCTTCAGCCGTCAGGCCCGTCGGCAGAATAGGCAAGGTGTACCAAATTCCGACGCTACGACCTTCTGCTTTCCAGGTGTCCTGAACAGCCTTCACCGCTTCATTACGACGGTTTATGGATTCATGATCCGCAACCCAGGTGCCTTCAATATCGAAGTCCAGCACGTTAAGATTCAGGTTGTCTACGATATCGTAATAATGCTGCTTCAGGTCATTCACATTCTTACAAGACGCTGCCAGTGGGGAGTTATTCGCTCCGCCAATGGAAACCATGATGTCGCCACCTGCTTCACGCAGCGCTTTAATTTTGCTGTACTGAGCGTAGTCGTTAACGTTATATGCGGTACCCCATGTCGGCAGGCAGGTATCAGCATCTTTACTGACCACGAAAGCCATGGTGAAGTGGGTGACATTCTGGTTCTGCGCAAGGCTTGCCAGATCCGGCTGTGAGTTGAGGGTAAAATCGACATATGGGGCATAGACATGCGCAGGCCATGGTGACTTCGGCGTGCCTACTTTTTCTTTGGTGCCGGTCCAGTCGATAAACACGCGCCATGGATTGGTATCAGATGGGGAGACTTTCTGTACTTTGGACTGCGAAACGTAATTACCACCGTTATAGCGGATCAGCGTGCCGCTTTCATATACAGTGGAGGAATTATATTCTGGAGCTTTATTCAACTGGTCCTGAGTATAAGAGACAACAGTGCCCAGTGGTTTCCATGGACGACCATTTGTGCCGGTTGGGTTTTGATTAGCTGGAAGAGAAGGATCATCCCCTACGGTATAAAACAGGGCTTCATATTCCTGGCCATTTTTCTGAACTTTATCGCCTTTATTATAGACGGTCGAGGACGCCCATTGCGTGACAACGGCATAAGCCTCCCATGGATTTTCCTGACCAGGAGCAAAACCATAAGCGCTTTGCGCGACAGACGTTTTATACGTCGCATTATTATAAATAACAATATCACCAGCATTATAAGCGATACTATTGTCATATGCTGGGTAAGTTACCGTACCGCCACCCGTATCGCAGGTTGTTGGATTACCATATTTCGTTATTTCATCAGCGGTCGCTGCTCGCTCGTAGCGCCATGGGTTATTCGCTTCGTCGCCCGCGGCGTTTCCCGGACAATCCGATGCACCTACCCACCACGCATTGCTATACACGCCGCTGTCGAAAATCACTTCATACGTACTGCCGCCTTCCTGACCGCTCCATGCTTCCAGGGCAAATGCTGGCAAGGCAGCACATGTCAGCCCCATACAAAATAAGGCTTTTGTTGCGAGATTTAATTGCATTATTAAACATTCCTGTTGTTATAAATCCATCAATTTATTACATATGTATGTAATAACGCATAAGGTAGATATAACAACAAACAAGTTCAATTAATAAAATACAAATCGCAATGCTTTAAGAAATGAACAAACTTATCCTACCAGATAAATTATTTATATATTGAGATTAACTAATATTTCTGAAATCTTTAAATAAACACAAATAAAAAAGCCCCGAAATATATTCGGGGCTTTTAAACTAACTACGTTAAATAAACGTAATATTAGCTCATTACTTTAGCAACAACGCCCGCACCTACAGTACGGCCGCCTTCACGGATTGCGAAACGCAGACCGTCGTCCATCGCGATCGGGTGGATCAGGGTAACAACCAT